>JBBROU010000045.1:0-37313 GCA_038229055.1 Bryobacterales bacterium
AACCGAGGTCAGCTTTTCTTTTAAGCCACTCTGATCGAAGACGAGTTTCTGGTAGTCGATGCCGAGAAGGTGCAGGATGGTGGCGTGCCAGTCGGTCACGCTGACTCTGTTCTCGACGGCTTCGTAGCCGATGTCGTCGGTTGCGCCGTGAACCACTCCGGGCTTGACGCCGCCGCCGGCCATCCAGAGGCTGAAGCCTTTGGGATTGTGATCGCGTCCGGCTGAGGGACCCGCTCCGGTTTGGGCGATGGGTGAGCGGCCGAACTCGCCGCCCCAGATCACAAGAGTGCTGTCGAGCAAGCCGCGCTGTTTGAGGTCGGCCAATAACCCGGCGGTCGGCTTGTCGACGCGCAGGCTGGCGTCTCTCATGCCGCTCTCGAGGCCCGAGTGGCTGTCCCAAATTTGTGAGTTGATGTAAAGCTGAACGAACCGCACACCGCGCTCGACCAGGCGGCGCGCCATCAGGCAGCGGCGGCCGAAAGAATCGGTATTATCCTGACCGATGCCGTACATTTCTTTGGTAGCCGCACTCTCTTTGGCGACGTCGAGAGCGTCGCTGGCTTCGAGTTGCAAGCGGGCGGCGAGCTCATAACTGGAGATACGCGCGTCTAACTGCAGCTCATTGGGATGAGTTCGTTTGTGAATTCTATCGAGGCGTGAAATCAAGTCCCGCTCAGCGTTGATGACGTCCGAAGGTTTATTGAAATCCGGCCGCAGATCCAGAATCGGCGAGCCGACGGATCGCAAGCGCGTGCCTTGATACAAAGGCGGGAGAAAGCCATTCTGCCAGTTCCACGTGGCATTGATAGGCAATCCGAGAGGATCGTCCAAGACGACATAGGCGGGAAGGTTTTGATTCTCCGTGCCCAGCCCGAATACGACCCACGATCCCATCGACGGACGGCCCGAAATAGGACGACCCGAATGGATCATGAAGAGCGCCTGTTCGTGGTTGAAGTGCACGGTGTACATGGAGCGAATCATGGCGATATCGTCGACATGATTTGCCACATTCGGCATCAACTCCGAAACCGAGAGACCGGACTTGCCATATTGCTTGAAGGTGAAAGGGCTGCGCAACAGCTTGCCACTATGGTCGACATCGGCCTGGCCGCCCGCGGTCTCATAATTTTCGCCGCTGTGCTTGTCCAGCTTAGGTTTAGGGTCGAAGAGATCCACCTGGCTTGGACCGCCGTTCATATAGAGTTGGATCACTGCCTTCGCCTTGGGCGGGAAGTGAGTGGGGCGAGGCTTGAGATCGTAAAATCGGCGGTGACCGTCGGGGAGATCCGATTCCATCGTGGAAGCCATCAGAGGGCTCAAGCTTCCATAAACTTCGCCGCTCAAGATGGAAGCCAGAGCAGTGCCATAAATTCCGTCACCGACGCGGTTGAAGAACCCGCGGCGGGTTGATTTTTCATCTGAATTGCGCAGTGGCATGCTAGGCCTCATCATCTTGAATCAATCCCTTAGTCAATATAGAGAAACGCCGCGGAGTTCACGAGCGCATGACAAAATGACGCCAGCGCCTTTTGATCCGCGGAAGGGCCGGCCGATTTGTTCATGGTTTTGAACCGGCTCAACGCTTGCAAACTTTCCGTCTTCTCGTCGGCGGTGGGCGGCCGGCTGAGAGCGATCCAATAGATTCTGTCGATTTCTTTATCCGGCGCTTCGCCAACCTCGTTCCTGACGCGTTGCGCGAAGGTCTCGGCGAGATTTTCAACCATGGAGTTATTCAACAGATGCAGAGCCTGAATCGCGACGGTTGAATTGTTTCTCTCCAGGCAATTCGGACTCATGGGCGGCAGATCGAAGCTCTCGAGAAGCGTAGAGGCTTCGGTGCGGCGCTGCGCCAGGTAGACGCTGCGCCGCCAGCCTTTGTCGGTCGCGATGGGGGTGACCAGGCCGTCATCGCGCACCTGAACGGGTTCGGGCGGTCCGAAACGGCTGTCATCCAACCTGCCCGCAATCATCACGAGCGAATCATACAGCGGCTCGGCATCCATGCGCTTCAGCGGCATTCGCGACAACAGGACGTTATCCGGATCGGACTTCTCCATTGCCGAACCTACCGTCGAACCCTGGCGATACGTGCGCGATGTCATCATGAGCCGGTGCAACGATTTGATGCTCCAGCCTTGCTGCACAAATTCAGTTGCCAGCCAATCGAGCAATTCGGGATTGCTGGGCGCCGTTCCGGTGTGCCCGAAATTTCCGAGCGACTTAACGATGCCCGCACCAAAATGGCGCGCCCACATGCGGTTCACGAAAACGCGTGCCGTGAGCGGGTGATCCGGCGCGGTGAGCCATTTGGCAAAGGCCAACCTGCGCCCCGTGGATCCCGGGAAGGGCGGTTGGGGGACGAACGCCGTTTTCCCGTCGGTCAGCACGGAAGGCACGCCCGGGCCGACTCGCTGGCCGGGATTGGCCGGGTCTCCACGACGGGAAATATACGTAGGCGATGGCTCGCCGCGGTCCCAGAGAGCGCGTATTTTCGGCTCCGGCATTCTTTGAAATTCGATCAATTTGATTTGCCGCTCAGTGTCGTCCGCCGACAGCGCGTAAGCGGGTTCGGCAGAGCGAAGATCAGCCGTTTCGACTTTCAGAATCTTCCCGAATTTCTCAGCCAGGTATTTCTGGATCGCATCGCGCTTGTCCGCGGGCGTATCGGCAACATTGCGGAGATCGTCCCGCAAGCCGGCCGGTTGTTTAGCGAGCCTTTCGACGATCAGCCTTTTCCGCACTGGCGCGACTTTCTGTTCCAACGCGTCCTTTAATTGGGCGATCTTTCGATCCGACTGGCTGTTGGCGAGCTCCCACGCTTCCTGCTGCTTCAGTATTTGCATTGGGGTCGAGCCGGGAGCAACGTAGGGCAGGTAGCGGATCGGCGTTGCGATCTTCGCCAGGGGATCCTTCTGCGGCATCTGCCAGTCGTAGTAGTCGTACGCACCTTTGAAGATGTCGACCATACGGTAATAATCACGCTGCGGCAGCGGATCGTATTTATGCGTGTGACACCGGGCGCAGCGAATCGTGAGACCGAGGACACCCGACCCGATTATGTCCATTTCATCGGCAATGACGTCCAACCGGTCCTCGACGGAATTCGTAGATACGTCATTCGTGGAGTCGGGGCCCATCCGCAGGAACCCGGTGGCGATCAGGTTATCGGCCATCTCCGCGGTCACAACCGGGGCGTGTTCGTAGTCCATCAGCTCATCGCCCGCGAATTGTTCCAGCAGGAAGCGATCATAGGGCTTGTCGGAATTGAACGAGCGGATGACGTAATCGCGATAGCGCCAAGCCACGGGGCGAACGGGATCGGAGGCGAGTTTTCCTCCTTCGGAATCGGCATAGCCGGAGAGGTCAAGCCAGTCGCGGCCCCAACGCTCACCGTAGCGCGGCGAGGCGAGTAGACGGTCAATCAACTTTTCGTAAGCGTCAGGTCGCGAATCGGCGAGAAATTCCTGAACCTCGGCGGGAGTGGGCGGCAAGCCAGTCAGATCGAAATAAGCGCGGCGAGCCAATGTGAGCTTGCCGGCTTCGGGCGAGAGCGAAAGCCCCTTGGCCTCAAGCTTACTCAGAACGAACGAATCGATGGGGTTGCGGACTCGATCGCGATTTTTGACAACAGGCTCGGCGGGCCGCTTGGGAGATTGAAAAGACCAGAACTGGCGGTCCTTGGCGGACACCAGCGGATCAGGCGCTCCGGTTTGAGCGTCGGCGGGCTTCCCTTGAGGCGCACTCTGCGAGATCCAAGCCACTACGCGGTCGATCTCCGTTTTGGTGATGCGCTTGGTGCTGACTTCATCGAGTCCCAGCTTGGGAGGCATCTCGCCGGAGCGAAGTTTCTTCGCGATCAAGCTATCGTCAGGCTTGCCGGTCACCATGGCAGCGCCGGACTTGCCGCCTTTCAGGATAGCGGCCCGGGTATGGAGAGCTAGCCCACCTTCCTGACGGCGCGGGCCGTGGCATGGGCTGCAGCGCAGCAGGAAAATCGGGAGGACATCATCCTCGGTAACGGGTCCGGTTGCGGACTGGACCGTTGCCGAACCGGACCGTGTGCCGGCTTCGATCCACTCACGAATGGATGCGATCTGGCTGGGAGCGAGAGGCTTGCCGCCCTTCGGCATCGAGCCCTTTTCCACAATTTCGAACAACCGGCTCTCTTGAGGCTTGCCGGGTGCGACAACGGGTCCATCCTCGCCACCTTTTAAAACTCCCTCCAGGGTGCTGAGGTCAAGCCCGCGCGTCTTGACAGCGGGGCCATGGCAAGGAACGCAGCTCGCTTTGAAGATGGGGAGCACGGTGCCTTCGAAAGTTACGTTCTTATCGGGATTGGCGGGCGGGGATTGGGGGAAGATGGGGGCAGCCGCGACGACCAGCATTACGCAGCCAACACCGCAGCGGAAAATAGAGGGCGTCATGCCATTTATTTATGATAACCCCGTCTCTCTCCTAAGTCTTTGATTTTGCCCTACACAGAAGGTTCTGGTGCCGAAAGATCGTTCTTTATTTCATCTTTTTTCCTCGACAAATCGACAAATCGAACATCACAATCGATGCGGGCACTTGATCCTCAGTTACGTTGATCTCTACACTGAACGTTTGCCCGCAATCAGACATGAAAATTACCAACGTTGAAGCCATCTACCTGCGCCTGCCGGATGTAAAGGAGCAGACCGACAGCGGCCAGGACGCGCTGATCGTCAAGATCTACACGGATGCCGGGATTACCGGGATTGGGGAGGTAGATTCCGCTCCGCTCGCCGCCAAACACTTCATTGAAGGCCCGTACTCGCACACCATCTGCACGGGCCTGAAGCACGTGCTGATCGGGCAGGATCCGTTTCGCATCGAGTACCTGTGGCAGAAGATGTACGAGCAGAATATCTACGTCGGACGCCGCGGCATCGCCATCCATGCGATGGCCGGTATCGATCTTGCGCTGTGGGATATCAAGGGCAAGGCGTTGGGACTGCCGGTGTGGAGTCTGCTCGGCGGCGGATTTCACACCCGCATGCGCTGCTATGCCAGCAGCCTCTTCGGACGCACGCCCAAGGAGACCGGAGAGCTTGCGCGCCGGTTCCGCGACCAGGGATTCACTGCCGTGAAGTTCGGGTGGTCGCCCATGGGTGAAAGTGAGAAGCAGGATATCGAATTGGTGGCGGAGGCGCGCCGCGGGCTGGGAGACGATGCCGACCTGATGATCGATGCCGGCTTAGTCTGGGATGCACGCACCGCGATCAAGCGCGCACGGGCATTTGAGGATTACAACATTTTCTGGCTGGAAGAGCCGCTTCATCCCGATGACTATGACGGATATCGGAAGCTTTCCGAGGCCAGCAACGTGCATATTGCAGCCGGAGAACACGAGAGCAACCGCTTGTCGTTCATCGAATTGATGGACCGCGGGCGCGTGGATGTGGTGCAAGTCGATCTGACGCGCTGCGGCTTAACGGAAGGCATGAAGATCGCCAGCCTGGCGCACGACAGGCGGCTGAAGCTGGCCAATCACGGGTTTACAACTTATATCAATGTGATGGCAGCGCTGCACTGGCTGAACTCCATTCCGAACGCGCTGATCGCTGAATTTGTGGTGCAGGAATCGACCACTTTGCGCGAGATGATCACGCGACAGAAGCTTCGGGCGAAGGACGGTTATCTCGAGATGCCGACCGAGCCGGGCTTGGGCATTGAACTGGACGATGAGCAAGTGAATCGTTTTCGCGTGGCTTAAGGGGTTGGCGCTGCTGCGCCCCGCCAACGTAGGCGGATCAGCAACCCCACCAGGATAAGCGCCTCATCAGGAACTGGACGGAGGTCCGGTTCGCCGGAAGATCGGCATTGCGGCCGATTTCCCGGCTATTCCGCCTATTTATGCGAACGATGGCCGGCGTTTCGATGGCCGCCACCCCGGTTGTGGGTGCCGCTGTTGTTGCGATGGCTTCCACCGGCGCGGTTTTTGGCGAAGGCGCCGGTTACTGTCCCGAGGAGCATGGCAGCACCCAGGATACAAACTGAAAGGATTCTCATAAGGGGTAAGTGGGAGCGCCGGGGAATCGTCGCAGGCAAAACGGGCGCTTGTGCTACATCTGGAGTCATGGACGAACTCGACATTCGGGAAAAGGGCGGCGTGCGTAACGGGGAGCGGCAGACTTCGGAGCGGCGGCTGTTCATGCAGCTACTGGCTTTTGGCGACTGCAATGAGACGGGCCCGGCGAAGGACGCGCTCGAATTTTCCGGCATTGAGGGCGTGCTGTATGAGGACGCCAACGATCCGAGCGGCATCGCGCTGCTGACGTGGAGCGACGATCCGAATTTCTTCCTATCCAAGCTGCGGGTGACTTTGCATCAGCCTCCGTTCAGTTCCCTGACGCCGAAGCTGGAGTATTCGATGCTTGGGCGTTCCTATGCGATCGGGCACGAGCCGAATTTAGAAGACTGGCTGCTGGAGAAACCGAGGCGGAGCGTGACGAGCCCGGAGTGGCCGTGGGCGATCTGGTATCCGCTGCGGCGCAAGGGCGAGTTTGCGACGATTCCGCCGGAGGAGCAGGGGCCGATTCTGAGCGAGCACGGAAAGATCGGCCATGCGTTCGGGGCTGCAGGTTATGCGCAGGATGTCCGGCTGGCGTGCTTCGGCATGGATAAGAACGATAACGATTTTGTGATTGGGCTGATCGGCAAGGAGTTGTACCCGCTATCGGCTTGCATTCAAGCGATGCGGAAGACGAAACAGACGTCGCGTTATATCCAGGAGATGGGGCCGTTTTTTGTGGGGCGGGCGGTGTGGCAGAAGCTGAAGGATTAGGGTCGAATGCTCCGCGATATCCAACTCTTCAATTCAGTCGCGATCGATCCCGAGGTGCACACTTTGGTTTGGCCCAATGGTGCCGACTTCGACCCGGCCACCTTGGACGATTGGCCCGCGCATCAAGAGTGACAGTTTACAAATCCTCCGGCGACCGCCGCTCATGGGGAATGGTAACCCGTCTCCCGCGATTGATATCCTCGAAAGACAAGTTCATATGGACTTCGCCGAGGTTCGCCGTGTCGCCATCACGGCACTCTTCTCCGACGATCTGCTCATCGACCGCCTGGTCTTAAAAGGAGGGAATGCGCTCAGCATTGTTTATGGGATAACGCAGCGCACCTCGCTCGATCTCGACTTTTCGATGGCCGGCGACTTCGAGGATTTCGACGATGCCAGAGATCGCCTGTTCCGAGCCCTTCGAGACCGGTTTGATGCTAAGGGACTGGTCGTCTTTGGCGAACGGTTCGAACCAAAGCCCCGCCTGAATCAGGCCGACGAAAAGCCTTGGTGGGGCGGCTATGAACTTAGGCTCAAGCTCATTGAGCGTGCCAAATACGAATCGCTGAAGCACCGCCCGGACAAGCTCAGCATCAACGCTCTGGTAACTGGCACTGCCCAGGAGCGCACATTCAGCGTAGATCTGAGCAAGGGCGAATACGTTGCAGGCAAAGCCGAGCGGGAGTTAGATTACTTCACGATCTTCGTCTACACGCCCGAAATGATCGTCATTGAAAAACCACGTGCGATCTGCCAGCAAATGCCAGAATACGGACACAAGGGCCGCCCGGCTCCGCGGGCGCGCGATTTCTTTGATATTCACAGCGTCTTGCAAGCGTGTGCCTTCGATCTGGTGAGCGATCAAAACCGGAAGCTCCTGTTTAATATATTCGCGGCCAAGCAAGTGCCCCTTGCCTTGCTGGCGCAAATGCCGCATCAACGGGAATTCCATCGGCCGGACTGGCCTGCCGTTGTGTCTACCGCCGGCGTGCCGCTCCAGGATTTCGATTTCTACTTCGATTTCGTACTAGCGGAAGTGGAGCGGCTAAAATCCTTTTGGATAGAAGAGCCGCCAGCCTGAATCGTAGTCGCGTTCGCGGATGTCATGGGCAAGGTAGAAATCGTGATCGATCCCAAGGCCTCTTAGGCGTTCGAATTGTTTCGACGAATAGCCCGCGCGCTCCATGTAGAAGCCGATCGCCTGGTGGTAAGGGTAGACGTAATCGAGTTTTTTCAGTGTCGCAATCAAGGTGGCCATCGAGACGCGGTCCTTCGCGCCGCGGAAAGTTTCCAGAATCTGGTAAACGCCCCCCGCGTATGCGGGTCGCACGGTAATGTCGATGAGCGTGCGTTCCACCTTCGTCACCCATAACGATTCCCCGGCAGGGCTCGGAATTATCCCCACCTCAAGCCGGCCTGTATACTTGCCATTGAGAATCAGAAATTCGGTGCTGTCGAATCGGTAAATGAACGTGGACTGACGTTGCCGCCGGCTGAATGCGTTTTTCAATGCCTCCTGGGACAATGCAGAACGGTCGCCGGTCTGGGGCTTCGGACTCTGCTCCTGATTGACGTAAATGAGCCGTGGAAGCTGTTCGTTGAGGCCGTGCAGGTAGACCGCCGTGCCGTGGGACAGGTATGCGTCTTTGCGAGTCGATAGAGCAATTTGCATCGGCGAAGCCTCGCCCCACACGTAGCGCGTGAAGGTTCGGGCGGCGGCATGCTCCTCCGTCGGCGCAATCTGGATCACGTGGAGGCGGTCGGACAGGCTTTCGACGAAAGATTCCACGGTCGTCGAAGCTGCCATCTGCCAGGAGGCGCGATTTTCCTCCAGAATTCTAGACAAGTCCGCTCTGGTGAAAATGCGCTTCGCGGAATTCTCAAAAAAGGCCGCGATGGCCGGTCTGGCCGATCTCAGCTTGGGGGGGCGTCCTCTTGGCATGTCGATCGTTGCGGTGCGTATATATACCTACGAGATTCCATTATAGTCTTATCCGGATTTCACAAAGTCGGCGCCGCAAAGCCGAAGCCGTTTGTTTGGTCAGAGTTAGATGGAGGCGACTCCATAAAGTAAGGCGCAGTTCCAAAATTTTTACTCGTGGGTATGCATACACACGGTATTATCGGCCTATGCACTCATTACCGATCAACGAACGCGCGTTAACCGGAATCCGCTTCATGCCTCCCCCCAGCGTTACAATAAAGGTATCCCTATGAAAATAGCTACTTTCCTTCTCGCCGCATCCTCGCTGTGCGTGGCTGCCGACAAGACTTTTACGGGCACCATTACGGATTCCATGTGCGGTGCGGATCATAAAATGATGGGCGTTACTCCGGATTCGAAGTGCGTTCTGGATTGCGTGAAGGGCGGATCGAAGTACGCGCTTCTCGAAGGCACGAATGTGTACGAGTTATCCGACCAGAAGATGCCCGAGCAATTCGCCGGGAAGAAAGTGAAAGTTACCGGGGAGCTGAACGACAAGACCATTCAGGTGAAGTTTATCGCGGCCGCGAAGTAGAAATTTCGTTCGGCACTTTCGTTCGGCAACCATGGATAGCGCGATTCTGAAACGCACGCCTTTGAACGATATCCACCGGGCGCTGGGCGCGCGCATGGTCGATTTCGGCGGGTGGGACATGCCCGTGCAGTATTCGGGCGTGGTCGATGAGCATCTGGCGGTTCGTAAGGGCGTTGGGCTGTTCGATGTCAGCCACATGGGTGAGATCGAAATCGTCGGGCCGGAAGCCGGCAAGCTGGTGGATCACCTGACGACGAATTGGGCTGCGAAATTGAAGGTCGGGCAGGCGCACTACTCGGGGCTGCTGTATGAGCACGGCGGTTTTGTGGATGACATTCTGGTCCACAAAGTCGATGAGCAGTTTTTCTTTATCTGCGTGAATGCGTCCAATCAGGACAAGGATTACGCGCATATGCGCTCCGTGAACCGGTTCGACGCGGCGGTGAACTTCGTGAGCGACGGCTACGCGCAGTTGGCGATCCAGGGGCCGAAGGGCCTCGCAACGTTGCAGAAGCTCACGCCGGTGGAACTGAGCGCGATCAAATATTATTGGTTCACCGAAGGGCCGGTCTGCGGCACTCCGGCGCGGATTGCGCGCACGGGCTATACGGGTGAAGACGGCTTCGAAATTTACATTCCGCCGGATGAGGCGGCGCGCATCTGGAACGAAATTCTCGACGCGGGCAGCGAATTCGGCATTAAGCCATGCGGTCTGGGGGCGCGCAACACGCTACGCCTGGAAGCGAAGATGGCGCTGTACGGACATGAGATTCACGCGTCGCTGACGCCGCTCGAAGCCGACCTGAATTGGATTGTGAAATTCGACAAGGGTGATTTTGTGGGAAGCGCGGCACTGCGCCAGCAGAAGGAAAAGGGCATCAAACGCAAGCTGGTGGGGTTCGAAATGCTTGGCCGCGGGATCGGGCGCGACGGATACGAGGTTGCGATCGACGGTACGCCCGCGGGTTGGGTGACCAGCGGTTCGCCCTCGCCGACGCTCAATAAGAATATCGGGCTGTGCTATCTTCCGGTGGAGAAAGCGGTCGCGGGGCAGCCGATACAGATCATGGTGCGCAACCAGCCGGTCGACGCGAAGGTGGTCGATACTCCTTTTTATAAGAGGCCGAAATGAGCACGTATCCGGAGAATTTTCGATACACCAAAGAACACGAATGGGCGCATTTGGAAGGCGGAGTCGCCACGATCGGCATCACCCACCACGCACAGGCGGAGCTCGGGGATATCGTGTTTGTCGATCTGCCGAAGGTGGGGACAAAGCTGGAGAAGGGACACTCGTTGGGCTCGGTGGAATCGGTGAAGGCGGTTTCCGATATCTACTCGCCATTGAGCGGCGAAGTAATCGAAATCAATGAGGGCCTGGCCTCCGCTCCGGAGCAAATCAATCACGATCCTCATGGCGCGGCGTGGCTGGTAAAGCTGCGTGTGACCGGCGACGACGAAATAAAGAAGCTCATGGCGGCTTCGGAATATCAAGAATATGTAGGAGCTGAAAGTTAGTTGCGCTATCTTCCTAAGTCGGATTCAGAGCGGCACGAGATGCTGGCGGCATGCGGCATCGAATCGCTCGAGGATCTTTTTGCACATCTGCCGAAAGAGGCCCAGCTGGGGCGCCCGCTCGACATGGCGCCGGGGATTTCGGAATACGAGATCATCGATTTTTTCAAGGCACGGGCTGACTACAATGCCACCGCTTATGCGTCGTTCCTGGGGGCGGGAGTGTACCGGCACTATCGGCCGGTGCTGATCGACACGATTGTTTCGCGCGGCGAATTTCTGACGTCGTACACGCCGTATCAGGCGGAGATCTCGCAGGGCACGCTGACCGCGATCTTCGAATTCCAGACGATGATCTGCCAGCTAACGGGTATGGATGTGGCGAACGCGTCGATGTACGACGGGTCGACCGCGGTGCCCGAAGCGGCCATGATGGCGGTGCGCATCACCGGAAAAAGTAAAGTGCTGGTGTCGCGCGTGGTGCATCCGGAGTACCGCGAAGTGCTGCGGACGTATGCCAAGCACCAAGGCATTCCGGTGGAAGAGTTCGGGTACAACGCGGCATCGGGGCAGATCGATCTAGAAGATCTGGAGAGCAAGCTCGATGGCGACACCGCGGCGGTGATTGTGCAGTCGCCGAATTTCTTCGGGGTGGTTGAGAACGCGAGAGCGGCCGCGGATCTGGCGCACAAGCGCGGCGCGCTGTTGATTTTCGTGTTCACTGAAGCGGTGTCGCTGGGAATTTTAGAGCCTCCGTATGAAGCGGATATTGTCGCCGGCGAACTGCAGTCGTTTGCGATCTCGCCGAGTTACGGCGGCCCTTTCGCTGGGATTATCGCGGCGAAGGAAAAGTACATCCGGCAGCTTCCGGGCCGGCTTGTCGGTGAGACGGTGGATGCACGCGGCAATCGGGCGTTCTGTTTGACGCTCTCGACGCGCGAGCAGCACATCCGGCGCGAGAAGGCGACTTCGAACATCTGCACAAATCAGGCGCTGATTGCGCTGATGGCGACGGTGTTTATGACGATTTATGGCAAGGCCGGCTTGCGGGAACTCGCGGAGCAGAATCTGGCGAAGGCGCATTATCTGAGCTCGAAGATCAAGCCCCGCTTCTCCGGACCCTTCTTCAACGAGTTCGTCGCGGCAACCAACGGCACCGGACCCGATGCGCTGAACCAAAAGCTTCTGGAGAAGAAAATTATCGGCGGGCTTCCGCTCGCGAAGTTCTATCCGGAGCTGGGGAACGCGGTGGTGCTATGCGCGACTGAAATGACCGCGCGCACGCACATGGACACGCTGGCGGAGGCGATGTCTATCCAATGATCCGAAAAGTTCGTTCGCACATCACGCAAAACGAAGCTCTGATTTTCGAAGAAAGCTCGCCGGGCAAGAGCGGCTACCAGCTACCGCCGCTCGATGTACCTGCTGTCGATGCGGCGGCCGCACTCGGCAAACAGAACGTACGCGATGAAATTGACGGCTTTCCTGAGATTAGCGAAGTCGAAACGATCCGCCATTTCACGCGGCTCTCGACGTGGAATTACGCGATCGACCTGGGGCTATATCCGTTGGGCTCGTGCACGATGAAGTACAACCCCCGCGTCAACGAGTTCGTCGCGCGGCTGGATGGGCTGGCATGGGCGCATCCGTATCAGCCCGAATCGCTGTCGCAGGGCGCTCTGCAGGTGATTGCCGACCTGGAAGCGGCGATGCTCGAAATCACGGGCATGGATGCAGTCACGCTGCAACCTGCCGCCGGCGCGCACGGCGAGTTCACCGGCATTTTGCTGGTACGCGCGCTGCTGGAATGCCGCGGCAATCCACGGAAACGCATTCTCGTGCCCGATTCCGCGCATGGGACGAACCCTGCAACCGCGGCGATGGCGGGATACGCGGTGCAAAATATCAAGTCCAATGAGCAGGGGCTTATGGACGTCGAAGCCCTGGCGAGCGTGGTCGATGAAGATGTGGCGGCGCTCATGGTCACGAATCCGAATACGCTCGGCGTCTTCGAAGAGAACATCGTGCACTGCGCTCAGATTCTGCACGACAAAGGCGCGATGGTGTACATGGACGGCGCTAATATGAACGCGCTCGTCGGTCTCGCGCGGCCAGGCGATTTCGGCGTCGATGTGATGCACCTCAACCTGCACAAGACGTTCTCGACTCCGCATGGCGGCGGCGGTCCGGGCGGGGGTCCGGTTGCGGTGAAGAAGTGGCTGGAACCGTTTCTGCCGATTCCGCGCTTGGCCCGCAAGAATGACGCGTGGCATCTCGATTACGATCGCCCGCGGAGCATCGGCCGCGTGCGCGCATTTTACGGAAACTTCGGCGTGCTTGTGCGGGCGCTGGCCTACATCCTCGCGCACGGCGGAAATGGGCTGCGCAATGCGACGCTCGATGCATTGCTGAACGCGAACTATATCCGGCACAAGCTCGCTCCGTATTTCGATCTCCCGTACACCAGCCCGAACATGCACGAAGTCGTTTTCAGCGATGAGCGGCAGGCCAAGCGCGGCGTGAAGACGGGCGACGTTGCCAAGCGCCTGATCGATTACGGCTTCCATCCGTACACGGTCAGTTTCCCGACCATCGTTCACGGCGCGATAATGATCGAGCCAACGGAGACGGAGAGTTTGCGCGAACTCGACGCGTTCATCGAGTCCATGATTTCCATCGCGAAGGAGATTGAAGCCGATCCGAAGATGGTGTTGGGTGCGCCGTACGACACCCGTACGAACCGGGTAGACGAGGTGGCGGCGGCGCGCCGGCCGGTGGTTCGATGGAAACCCGAACGCCCCGCCAGCAAAGCCGCGGATTGAACAATACAGCCAAAGCGACTCTGCTGATTGTTGCAGTGGTGCTTCTGCTGCGGCTTCCGTTTCTCAACCAAGCCATTCAAGGCGACGACGTTTATTACATCGCCGCCGCACAGCACGCGCAGATTGAACCGCTGCATCCGAATCACATTCACTACATCTTCGAAGGGCGTGATGTCGATTTTCGCGGCTATCCGCATCCGCCGCTGAATGCGTGGGTGCTCGCGGGGCTGATCGCGATCTTCGGTGACGTTCGCGAAATCCCGTTCCATTTCGTTTACATCGCGTTCTCGTTAGTCGCTGCGCTCTCGATGCTTTCGCTGGCGCGTAGATTCTCGCCGCATCCAGTGTGGGCAACGCTCCTCTTCATCGCGGCGCCCGCGTTCGTGGTAAACGGCAACTCGCTTGAATCCGACATTCCGTTTCTCGCGTTCTGGATGGCGGGATTCGCGCTGTTTATTTCAAGGCGCTTCGGTTGGGCCGCGTTGTCCTTCGTGCTTGCGGCGACAGCGGCAGTGCAAGCCGTAGCCGCGATCCCGATTCTCGCGCTGTACACGTGGCTGCAGGAACGTCGCAGCCGCGCAGCGTGGGCGGTTACGCTCACTCCGCTCGCAGGCGTCATCGGATGGCAAGTCTTTGAATTTATTTCGAGCGGCCAGTTTCCCGCGGCCGTCGCAGCGGGGTATCAGCAGAGCTATGGATATCAGCGGTGGGCGCTGAAGCTGCGCAACGCGGGCGCACTGGCGGTGCATGCGTGCTTTCTCGTGTGCCCGCCGCTGCTGCCGATGGCTTGGTGGGCGTCGCGCAAAGATCGCGACCGCGACACGGTGTTCCTCGCTGGATGGATCGGGCTCTTTTTCGCCAGTGCTCTCATCTTCTTCTATGCCGGCTCGGCGCGCTATTTGCTGCCGATGGTTGCACCCGTCGCGCTGCTCGCCTCGCGCATCGGCAAGCGCTGGCTCGCGGCTGGTTTCGCCACCCAGATTGCGCTTTCGCTGGGACTGGCTACGGTGAATTATCAACATTGGGGCGCATATCGCGACTTCGCCGCAGGGCTTCCGAACCCGGAACATCGGCGCGTGTGGGTCAATGCTGAATGGGGCCTGCGTTACTACCTGGAAGCGAACGGCGCGCTGCCGCTGCATCGTGATCAGTTCGTGCCATCGGGCGATCTGGTGGTTGAAAGCGAACTGGCTTACCCAGTTCCGTATCAGCGCCAACTGCACGCGTTGGTTCCGGTGAGCGACATAACGGTGGCGCCACGCATTCCACTGCGCGTCATTGGACTGGACACGCACTCCGGATATTCCACGGTCGACAAAGGGTTTCTGCCATTCGGAATTTCGAGTGGGCCCATCGACCATGTTCGCGCCGCGATCCTCGAAGAGCGTCAGCCGTCACTCTCGTATGTGCGGATGAACGCCCCGCAAGCCGCGGAGCAAATTCTCTTCGGCATCTATTCACTCGAAAGCGACCGATGGCGATGGATGTCGGACAAAGCGGCCATCCTGCTGAAGTCGCCTTCAGCCGCAACGCCGATCCACATCGCCATTTACATTCCGGACCAGGCGCCGGCGCGCACGGTTTCTATTTCACTCGACGGCAAGTCTGTGGTTTCGAAGACGTTTCCCGGTCCGGGCAGCTACTCCATTGAGACCGATCCCGTTACACTTACGACGCCGACCGCGCTGCTCCAGATCGCCGTCGACCGCACTTGGTCCGTACCCGGAGACAACCGGAAACTGGGGCTCATCCTGACCGAAGCCGGTTTTCGGAAGTAGTATCCTGGGAGCTAAGAGGACGAAATATGGGATGCGGTAACGGTGGGATGAATCTTTCGACAATCGCTCCGGCGAACGGGCATAAAGTTTTCTGCGTGAAGTTCCAGAAGGAGTTGCCCGGGCTCGATGAGGTCCCTTTCGAAGGCCACCCGCTCGGTCAGAAGATATACGAGAACGTCTCAAAAGAGGCGTGGAAGTTGTGGGTCGAGCATATGAAGATGCTCATGAACGAGTACCGCCTGAACCTTGGGACGGCGGAAGCGCAGGAATTTCTGATCAAGCAGATGGATGACTATTTCTTCGGAGCGGGTGCCGCGCTGCCCGAAGGCTACGTGCCGCCGCAATCGAAGTAATTCGCGTTAACGAACCACGGCCAGCGTGGTAGCGATCTGAAATTCCAACCGCTTGTGCGCCTCTCGCAGCGCATAGTCCACCTGATCCGCGAACTGCGCGTGCGCAAAGATGAAGCCGAGATAACTGGCCCCCTCCGGAAGCATCTCCAAAATTTGTCCTTCTTTGGCCGTGATGATTACCTCATCGACTCCGGGCACTTTGCGGGCAGCATCCTCTCCGCTAACACCTTGGAAAGCGCCAGTATGCGGGATCGGAATCATCATTACACCCGACGCCGCGTCCATGGTGGTCGGTGCGGAAACCGGTAAGCCGATCGCGTGGCATACGACTAACTCTTCCAGCGATTGCCCGCCATCGAAACGCAGCACCTTGCCGCAGAGACCGCCAATGGGCCGCGCCGCCACTTCGAGCATCCAGACACCGTCGTCATTCACGCGCATCTCGGCATGAATCGGACCGTGCTGTAACCCGAGCGCACGAACCGCGGCGCGCGTCGTGTCCTCGAGGGCGATCTGCACGTCGGAATCCTCGCGCGAGGGCGTGACGTAGATAGTCTCTTCGAAATACGGGCCATCGAGCGGATCGGGCTTATCGAAGATGGCCAGCACTTTCAGCTCGCCGCGCGTCACCAACCCCTCGAGCGCAAATTCACGGCCAGGGATGAACGTCTCTACCTGTAGATAGCGGCTCTGGTCTTCCTTCAGGATCTGAATCCGCGGGTCGGCGAGCAGTTTGCGGATGCGCTCGAAGGCGGCGATGAACTCCGCCCTGTCATTCGCGCGGATCACGCCGCGGCTCGCGGAGAGACCGAGCGGCTTTAACACACACGGATACTTAGCCCAATACGCCGCCTTCTTCGGAGAGTCATACAAAGGCACTCGAAAGTGTGCTGGGACGGGAAGACCGGCTTGCGCAAGCAGCGTGCGCGAGACATGCTTATCGCGGCATGCCTCCACCGCGGCGACGGAATGAAATGGCAGGCCAAGCCGTTCCGCGGCAGTTGCAGCAACCACGGCAGCACGATCGCCAACGGCTACTACCCCTGCAAACGGACCTTCACTCGCGATCCGCAGCGCGGATTCTTCAACCTCGCTGAAGCGAATCGGGATGGCATGGTCCCCCCATGGGTCGTCCATGACGTGGCAGCGGTCGGTGGCCAGAACGGGCGCGAGGTCAAGCCGCCGCGCCGCATCGGCAAACGCGCGCGTCTGGTATCCCGTAGTGGCCGCAACGATCAGTAGACGCTTCAAACAAAAGACCCTAATCCTATACTACGGTCCGTTATTCAGACCGGTTTTTTCGCCGGCTTAGATAAGAGCAACCTGCTCTTCGGTGGGTTCCGCTCAACAGTACCAAGGTTCGGTCAAATAGGGCACCGTCGCTCGCGCTGGGAGACGAAAATCCGTGGCCCGCTCTTCTCCAAACGCGAGTTTCCAGATTTTGTCGAAAGTAACGCGGCGCGACTCGGTGGCGGCGCGCTGGACAAGTCGCTGAACCGAGGAGCAGAGCTCATCCACTTCCGGATCGGTGTTTTTCCATTGATAGCACAATGCTTCCGGATCGAAATCGGGTGCAATTCGCCGAATTTCGGGCAGTTCCATCAGTCGCGATCCCATCGGAAGCAGCAGCCGGATGCCCAACTGAATGGGAGCCGTGCTCTCGATTAGATCGAGGGCGGCAACGCACCGCAAGAGCTCGCGATAGCTTTCGCGCGTAGTCCACGGCGTGAACGGCAGGAACGTGGGCGTCAACTGCAAGCCGGCATCGCGCGTGATCTGCAGCGCTTGCACGAAATCGGCGCGGGTGTGTCCCTTAGCGAGCTTTTCGAGTACGGCATTATCGACGGATTCCACGGCGCTCACGATGAATCGGCACCCCGTCTGTTTCAGCGCTGGCAGGAACGCGCGATGCTTCAAGAGATGCTCAATCTTGATGGTGACGTCATAGGTGACGCCGGGGAACTCCTGGTGGAAGCGCTCGACCAGCGGAATGGCATGGCCAATGCCATTGAAGAAATCCGGGTCGCCGAACGTGATGTGTTGCGCGCCGGCCAGCACTTGTTGCCGAATATCGGCGAGCACGACGTCCCGCTGGACAATGCGGAACACGCCGTTGTAGACGGGCACGACCGGGCAATGGCGGCACAAGTGTTTGCAGCCGCGCGATGCCTCGGTGTACCCGACTGTCCGGCGGGCCGCGCCATCCACCAAGCCGGCATAAGTTGCTAGCGGGGGCAGGCCGTCGCGATCCGGAAGCACGAAAAGCTGGCGCCCGGTAGAGATGCGTTCCGGCGCGGCACCCCGGGCGACATCACGCAGGCCCTGCTCGAACTCGCCGCCCGCGATAAAGGCGACACCGAGCCCGCGTAGAAACGCCTCGTTCATCGGCGCATATAGACCGTAACAGCAGATCTTCGCCGCCGGATTCATCGCGCGAAGTTTCGCGATGACGGGAACGGCCAATCGCGTGGCGGTGTGCATCGGTAAATGGATCGCGACTAAGTCGGCGGTTTCTAGGGCGGGTGGTAGATTCTCGAGGGAAAGATCGGCGACAGTAACGTCATGCCCGTCCCGACGCAGCCAGGCGGCAGGCGAAGCTAAGCCGAAGGGCTGGTGGCCTAAGTCGAACGTAGATAGCAATGTGACGCGCACGGTCTCCCCTATTGTCCCAAATGTTAAAATTGAGACAGCACTCCCCCTATGCCCATGTTGGCCACTCAAACCATAGCCGAAGAGATTCTCGAACTAAAGAAGGATCGCCACGCCATCCTGCTCGCGCATCACTATCAGGAAGCCGAAATTCAAGACTTGGCCGACATTGTCGGGGACAGCCTCGAACTGGCACGCAAAGCGCGCGATTTTCAAGGCGACGTGATCGCGTTCTGCGGTGTGTGGTTCATGGCCGAAACGGCGAAGGTGCTGAATCCGCATCGCGTGGTGATCGTGCCGGACAAAGCGGCGAGCTGCAGTTTGGTGGAAAGCTGCCCGGTCGAGCCGATTCGAGAATACAGGCGCCGCAATCCGGATCACGTGATCGTCAGTTACATCAACACTTCGGTGGAAGTGAAGGCCGAGAGCGACATTCTGTGCACGTCGCGCAATGCGGTGCAGATTGTGAATTCGATATCGCCGGAGAAGACCGTTCTCTTTCTGCCGGATCGCAATCTGGGCAACTACGTCAAAAAGCAGACGGGCCGGCAGAACATGAAGATCTGGCAGGGCACCTGCATTGTGCATGCAACGTTTCCAGTGCGGAGGGTGCTCGACGCGATGGCGGCGCACCCGGATGCCGTCGTGGTCGCGCATCCCGAGTGCCCCGAAAGTGTGCTGGCGCATGCGGAATTTATCGGCTCGACTTCCGCGCTGATCGATTACTGCGTGAACAGCGCGGCGCAGGAATTCATCGTAATGACCGAGAGCGGAGTTAATTATTCGCTCCAGAAGAATGCGCCCGACAAAAAGTTTTATTACGTCAATAACGAAAATTGCAATTGCAGCGAATGCCCGTATATGCGCCTCAACACTCTCCAGAAACTGCGTGACGCGCTGATGAATCTGGAACCGCGCGTCGAGATTTCGGAGGATCTGATGCGCCGCGCGCTGGTGCCGATCGAGCGCATGCTGGCCGTCCGGTGAGGGCTCTGGCGGCCGCGCCGCTGATCGATTCCTTCGGGCGCGTGCATGATAATCTTCGCATCAGCATCACGGACCGCTGCAACGTGCGCTGCTTCTACTGCATGCCGGAAGAGGGCGTGCAATTTCTCCCCCGCGCCGAGATTCTTACTTTCGAAGAGATCGAACGCTTCGTGCGAGTTGCTGTGACACTAGGCGTGAACAAGGTTCGGATCACCGGCGGCGAACCGCTGGTGCGCAAGGACCTGCCGGTGCTGGTTCGCAAGCTCATCGATATTCCAGGCGTTGACGATCTTGCGCTCACCACCAATGGCGTGTTGCTGCCGAAACTTGCCGCGCCGTTGTTCGATGCCGGGCTGCGGCGGCTGAATGTTCATCTGGATACTCTGGATCGCGATCGGTTTCTGCACATCACGAGGCGCGACGATCTGGCGAAAGTTCTGGATGGCATTGCGCTGGCGCGGCAGCTTGGCTTCGGCCCGATCAAGCTAAACGCGGTCGCGGTGAAGAATCTGGTGGAAGAAGACATCGTGCCGATCGCGCGGTTCTGCCGCGAGAACGAAATCGAGCCGCGCTTTATAGAGTTCATGCCGCTGGACGCGCAGCAGTTGTGGAACAAGAGCAAGGTGCTGACCGCGGATGAGATACTCGCGACGCTTTCGCGCGAAGTTGCGCCGCTGGTGCCGGTACCCGATCCCGACCCGCGCGCGCCCGCCACGGAGTACGTTTATACGGATGGGGGCGGCACCGTCGGATTTATTTCATCGGTAAGCAAGCCTTTCTGTATGAATTGCAATCGATTGCGGCTGACATCGGATGGCATGCTGCGGTATTGCCTGTTCGCGATCGAGGAAACCGACGTGCGCGGGATTCTGCGCGGGGGCACGGATGAAGAACTAGCCCAGACGATCCGCGAAACGGTCTCGAAGAAGTGGGCCGGGCACGAGATCAACAGCTCGCGCTTTGTTCCGCCGCCGCGTCCGATGTACGCTATTGGTGGATGACGGCTTCTATGCTCGAAACACTCGTATCGGTTGACGAATACTTGACGACCAGTTACCATCCCGATGTCGATTACGTGGACGGTCGCATTGAGGATCGGAAAGTGGGCGAAAGAGATCATGGCGAACTGCAGTTCTGGATAACAACCCTTCTGAAGAGAGTCCCGGGCGTCTTCGCGTTTCTTGAAACACGATTGAAAGTGTCGTCGACTAAGTACCGAGTGCCCAACGCCTGCGCTTACCTGGACCGGAAGCCCGATGAACAGGTATTTACTCAGCCGCCATTCCTTTGCATCGAGATACTCTCGCCAGAAGATCGCGTGAGTAGAATGATGCGGGTTGCGCAAGACTATTTCCGCATGGGCGTCCCGAACGTTTGGATTCTCGATCCTGTAGAAAAGCTTGCGTATGTCTGTGAACCTTCCGGCGGATGGAAGGCGGCTACGAACCAGATCGGCACAAACGACGGGCGGATTGTATTTTCGCTCGATGCAATCTTCGGCTGATTACGCGCGCTCGGGAACCGGCGCGGCTCGCTTGCGGCCGATGTTTTCCTTGGCCCATAGACGGAAGCGATCGAGATACAAATAAATCACCGGGGTGGTGAATAGCGTCAACGCCTGGCTCACGATCAATCCGCCTACGATCGTGATTCCGAGCGGCCGTCGCAGCTCCGATCCGACACCGCCGCCGATAGCGAGTGGAAGCCCGCCGAGGAGTGCCGCCATCGTCGTCATAATGATCGGGCGAAACCGCAGCAGACACGCTTCGTAAATCGCATCGCGCGAATTCTTGCCCTCATTGCGTTCGGCGGCCAGTGCGAAGTCGATCATCATGATCGCGTTCTTCTTGACGATGCCGATCAACAGCACGATCCCGATCATCGCAATCACACTGAGTTCGGTCCTGGTCAGAAGCAGCGCCAGCAGTGCGCCCACACCGGCGGAAGGCAGAGTCGAAAGAATTGTGATGGGGTGAATGAAGCTCTCGTACAGAATACCGAGCACAATATAGACCGTAACCAGCGCGGCCAAAATGAGCACGGGTTCGTTGGCGAGGGACGCCTGAAAGGCCTGCGCCGTACCCGCGAAACTACCCTGGACGCTGGCCGGCATGCCGATTCTGCGCTCCGCATCGCCGATTCCGGTTACCGCATCGCTAAGTGCCGCGCCGGGGGCCAGATTGAATGACAACGTGATTGCGGGGAACTGCCCCTGATGGTTCACCGCGAGCGTGGTGTAGGTCTGCTTGTAGCTTGTGAACGTGCTGAGCGGAACCTGAACGCCGTTCGATGAACGCACATAAACATCTTTGAGCGCGTCCGGATTCTGCTGGAACTGAGGCGCAAGCTCCATGACGACGTGATACTGATTCAACGGCATGTAGATGGTCGAGACCTGCCGCTGCCCGAAAGAATCGTACAGCGTGTCGTCAATCATCTGGGGCGTTACTCCGAGCCGCGACGCCGTATCGCGATCGATCACCAGTGTCGATTGCAGCCCACGAATCTGCTGATCTGTATTGGCATCCCGAATCTCGGGAACGGATCGAAGCTCGGCAAGCAGCTTTTGCGACCACTCGTTCAGGTCGTTCAAACTGTCGGCTCGTAACGTGAATTGATATTGCGAATTACTTCCGCGCCCGCCGACGCGAACGTCCTGCGCGGATTGCAGAAACAGAGTGGCACCGGGCACGCGGGAAAGTTTGCCGCGCAGGCGGTTGATTACCTCGTCGGCACTGACTTTGCGCTCGTTCAGGGGCTTCAGCGCAATAAACGCGCGAGCCGTGTTGGTCGTTCCGCCGCCGGTGAAACCTGCGATGTTGTCGATCGCCGGATCTTGCATGACGATCTCGCTGAACTGTTGCAGCTTCTGCCGCATGGTCGGAAAAGAAACATCCTGCGCGGCCTGAATCGCGCCCATCAGGCGGCCGCTGTCCTGCTGCGGGAAGAAGCCTTTGGGGACCTTGACGTAAAGGAAAACGGTGAGCACCACAGTGCCGAGCGTCACCAGAATCATGGGAAGTGGATGCCGCAGCACCCAGCGCAGCATGATGTCGTACTCGTGAAGGACGAAATCGAATGCGTGCTCGCCCGCCATATAGAAGCGTCCGTGTTTGCGGTTGCGCTCCGATTTTAGGAAGCGCGCGCACATCATGGGCGTGGTGGTTAGAGAAACCACGAGCGAAACCATGATGGCCACGGTGAGGGTGATCGCGAATTCGCGAAACAGCCGTCCGACAATTCCGCCCATCAACAAAATGGGGATGAAGACCGCGACGAGCGAGGTGCTCATGGACAGAACGGTGAATCCGATCTCGCGCGATCCCCGCAACGTTGCCTGCATGGGAGACATGCCCTGCTCCAGATACCGCGCGATGTTTTCAATCACAACGATGGCATCGTCCACCACAAAGCCGGTCGAGATGGTAAGCGCCATCAGCGACAGATTGTCGAGGCTGTATCCAAGCAGGTACATCACGCCGAATGTTCCGAGCAGCGACAGTGGCACCGCGACACTCGGGATCACCGTGGCCCAGCCGTTGCGCAGGAATAGAAACACGACCATGATCACGAGCGCAATGGAGACCACGAGAGTGAATTCGACATCGTCGATGGACGCGCGAATCGTGGTGGTACGGTCCATTGCGACGCTCATCTTGATGCTGGAAGAGATGGAGGCCTGCAGCTGCGGCAGCAGTGCTTTGACGCGATCCACGGTCTCGATCATGTTGGCAGCGGGCTGCCGGAACATGATGATCAACACTGCCGCTTTGCCATTCGAGAGGCCCGCATTGCGGCGGTCTTCGATGGAATCCCGCACATCCGCGACATCGGAGAGCCGGACCGCGGCCCCGTTCCGATACGCGACGATCAACGGCCGGTACTGATCGGCCTTCATCAACTGATCCGTTGCAGTCACCTGCCACGTCTGCTGGTCGTCGGAAACTGACCCCTTGGGGCGATTGGCATTCGCCGCGCCCAGCGCCGCGCGAACGTCTCCGGACCCGATGCCATAGCTGTTCAGCGCGGTCGGGTTATACGACACGCGCACCGCCGGCTTGGCACCGCCGCCCACCATCACCTGCCCGATACCTTGAACCTGAGCAAGCTTTTGCGCCAGGATGGAATCGGCCTCGTCATACATCTTGCTGGGTTCGATGGTGTCCGACGTGAGCGCGAGAATCATGACAGGCGCATCGGCGGGATTCACCTTGCGATAGTTCGGATTTCCGGGGAGATTCGCGGGAAGCTGCCCGCGCGCCGCATTGATGGCGGCTTGAACGTCGCGCGCAGCGGCATCGATATTGCGTGAGAGATCGAACTGCAGCGTGATTGAGGTGGAGCCAAGCTGACTCGAAGACGTCATTTCGGTCACGCCGGCGATTTTTCCGAACTGCCGCTCGAGGGGCGTCGCCACGGCCGACGCCATGGTTTCCGGACTCGCACCGGGCAGACCCGCGTTCACTTGGAGCGTCGGAAATTCTACCTGCGGCAGCGGTGAAACGGGAAGCATCCTGAAGGCGATCGCGCCCGCCAGGGCCAGACCGGCAGTGAGAAGCGACGTAGCCACGGGGCGGCGGATGAAGGGAGCCGAGATGCTCATGCGGGCTCCTCGGCCGGCTGATTGACAGTCGCGTTACCCGTGCGCACTCCCAAACGCCGGCCCAGGCGATCGAAGTAAAGGTAAACCACGGGGGTGGTGTAGAGCGTCAGCACCTGGCTGACGATCAGGCCGCCGACAATTGTGATGCCGAGCGGGCGGCGCAGCTCCGAGCCGGTTCCCGAGCCAAGCGCCAGAGGCACGCCGCCGAAGAGCGCCGCCATGGTGGTCATCATGATGGGGCGGAAGCGCAGCAGGCAAGCCTGGTAGATGGATTCGTCAGGCGACTTGCCCTGATTGCGCTCGGCGTCCAAGGCGAAGTCGATCATCATGATGGCGTTCTTTTTGACGATGCCGATCAGCAGAATGATTCCGATGAGCGCGATCACGCTGAGGTCGTTGCCCGTTAAGAGCAGCGCGAGAATCGCACCGACGCCGGCCGATGGCAGGGTAGAGAGAATGGTGATGGGGTGGATGTAGCTCTCATATAAGACGCCCAGCACGATATAGACAGTGACCAGCGCGGCTAAGATCAGGATCGGCTCGTTGGCGAGCGAGTTCTGGAAAGCCTGCGCGGTGCCCTGAAATTCCGCTTGGATACTGGTGGGGAAACCAATATCGCGCTCCGCATTGCGGAAAACTTTCACGGCCTCGCCCAAGGACACTCCGGGCGCGAGGTTGAATGACAGCGTGATGACCGGGAATTGCCCCTGATGGTTCACGGCCAGCGTGGTGTTCGACGGTTCCATGTGCGTGAACGAGCTGAGGGGCACCTCGGCGCCGGTGCCGGATCGAACGTAGATTTCTTTCAGTGAATCCGGGTTGCGCTGGAACTTCGGCTCGACTTCAAGGATGACGTGGTACTGATTCAACTGCGTGAAGATGGTCGAGACCTGACGCTGCCCAAAGGCGTCATAGAGGGTGTCGTCGATCATCTGCGGTGTGATTCCGAGACGCGAAGCCGTGTCGCGGTCGATCACCAGGGAAGCTTCCAGACCGCTGTTCTGCTGATCGCTGGCAACGTCGCGCAACTCCGGAATGGCTTGCAGGCGCGCAACGAGGCGCGGGGCCCACGTGCCGAGCTCGCCGGCGTCGGCATCTTCCATGGTGTACTGATACTGCGTTCGGGAAACGCGATCTTCGACGGTGAGATCCTGCACCGGTTGCATGTAGAGCGTGACTCCTTCGATGCCGCTCAGCTTGGTCTGCAAGCGCCGGATAACGTCACCCGCGCCAATGCCGCGCTCCGCGAGCGGTTTCAGGTTAATCTGAATGCGCCCATTATTCAGAGTCGGATTGGTGCCGTCCACCCCGATGAAAGAGGACAGGCTCTCCACCGCGGGATCATGCAGAATGGCGCGCGCGAGCGCCTGCTGCCGCTCCGCCATGGCATTGAAAGAAACTGTCTGGCGCGCTTCCGAGATGCCGAGAATTACGCCGGTATCCTGCACGGGGAAGAAGCCTTTCGGCACGATGATGTATAAGAAAAGCGTCGCTGCAAGCGTGCCGAACGTCAACAGCAGCGTTGCCGGTTGATGCCGCAGCACGAAACGCAAGCTGGTGGCATAACGCCCGATGACCCACTCATAGAACTCTTCGGAGTGGCGAAATAACCGGCCCTGCTGCGAGGCGGGCTTGTGACGCAAGAGCAGCGCGCACATCATCGGCGTGAGCGTTAGCGAGACAAATGCCGATACCAAAATAGTAACCGCGAGCGTGATCGCAAATTCACGGAACAGGCGGCCGACAATGTCGCCCATGAACAGCAGGGGAATCAGGACGGCGATCAAAGAGACGGTTAGCGAAACAATGGTGAAGCCAATCTGCTCGGATCCTTTAAGGGCAGCCTGCAGCGGGGATTCGCCCTCCTCGATGTAGCGCACCACGTTTTCGATCATCACGATAGCGTCGTCGACGACGAAGCCGGTCGAAATGGTCAAGGCCATCAGCGAAAGATTGTTAAGGCTGTAACCCAGCATGTACATTACGCCGAACGTGCCCACGATGGACAGAGGCACGGCCACGCTGGGAATTACAGTTGCCGCGACATTCCGGAGAAACAGGAAAATCACCAGCACCACCAGACCGATGGTGAGCATCAACTCAAACTGAACGTCTTCGACCGAGGCGCGGATAGTGGTTGTACGATCGGTCAGCACCTTCACCTCGACCGCTTTGGGAATCGAGGCTTGCAGTTGAGGCATGAGCTTGGTGATGCGGTCGACGACAGCGATGATGTTCGCTCCCGGCTGGCGCTGGATATTTAGAATCACCGCGGGGGTCAGGTTCATCCAGGCGGCTTGACGCACGTTCTCAGCGTCGTCGATAACCGTCGCGACATCGCTGAGGCGCACCGGCGCGCCGTTACGGTAGGCGACGATAATGGGCCGGTAATCGGCGCTCGACATCAACTGATCGTTGGCGTTGATGGTGAACGATTGCCGCGCGTTTTCAATGTTGCCCTTGGCCTGATTCACGTTGGCCTGCGACATCGCGAGGCGGATGTCTTCGAGGCTCAGCCCATAAGCCGCCAGAGCCGTGGGATTGGCCTGGATTCGAACCGCGGGGCGCTGGCCGCCGCTGATGCTGACCAAGCCGACGCCGGGAAGCTGCGAAATTTTCTGGCCCAGCGTGGTATCGGCGAAGTCTTCGACTTTGGAAAGCGGGAGCGTCTTCGAAGTAAGGGCGAGGGTGAGGATGGGCGAGTCGGCGGGATTGGTCTTGCTGTAGATCGGCGGATTCGGCAGGTCGCGCGGCAGAAACGTTCCGGCGGCGTTGATGGATGCCTGGACCTGCTGTTCGGCAACGTCGATATTCAAATCCAGCGAGAATTGCAGCGTGAGAACCGAGCTTCCGAAGGAACTGGTCGAGGTCATCTGCTTCAATCCGGGCACCTGCCCGAACTGACGCTCGAGCGGCGCGGTTACGGACGACGCCATAACTTCAGGGCTCGCGCCGGGATAGAAAGTGAGCACCTGAATGGTCGGATAATCAACCTGCGGAAGCGCTGAAACCGGCAACTGCTTGTATGCCACGAAGCCCGCCAGCAGGATCCCCGCCATGAGCAGCGATGTGGCGACCGGCCTAACGATAAACGGTCGCGAAGGGTTCATGCAGCGGGTCTCCGGCCTGCGCCACGAGTCTGGCCTGGACCCTTCCCGCCGCCGCTTGGCCTACCGCCGCCACCGCCTGGAACGCCCTGACCGCTGCGCGTATCCACCTTCATGCCCTCCTGCAGCTTGTCCTGCCCGTCGGTGACTACCAGTTCTCCAGGTTGCAGCCCCTGCGCGATTTCAAGCTGGTTGCCTTCCGATATCCCCACCGTGACTACACGCACCGACGCTTTCTTCTCGGGCGTGACGACATACACGAAGCTTCCTTGCGGCCCGCGCTGCACGGCCGGCACCGGGACGACAACGACGCCCTTCTTGGCATCCATCTGCAACCGGCAGTTCACGAATTGATTCGGAAATAGCGCGCTATCCGTGTTGGGGAAAACCGCCTTCAATCGCGAGGTCCCGGTGGTGGCGTCGATCTGATTGTCCACGGTCAGCAGATAGCCGGTGGCAATGCGGTTGCGATCGTCGCGGTCATAAGCTTCCACCAGCAGCCGCGCTCCGGCGCGCAATTTTCGCAGCACCGGAGGCAGATTATCCGCTGGAATGTTGAATAGCACCGCGATGGGCTCGAGCTGAGCGATGACCGCCAATCCATTGGGGTCGGAGGCGTGGACCATATTGCCGACGTCAACCTGCCGCAGCCCAATACGGCCGCTCAGCGGCGCGGTGATGCGCGCGTAACTCAATTGCAGCCGCGCATTGCTGATGTTGGCGCGATCCGTCTCGAGAGTGCCCTGAACTTGCCCCACGGCCGCCGCCTGCGTATCGAGTTGCTGCTTGGCGATCACCTTCTCATTCCACAATGCCTGGTAACGCGCGAGGTTTGTTTGAGCATCGTTCAGCTGCGCCGTATCGCGGGCGAGCTGGCCCTGGGCCTGTTCGAGCTGCACTTGGAAGGGCCGCGGATCGATCTCAGCGAGAAGATCGCCTTTCTTCACGAACTGCCCTTCGGTGAATGCCACCCGTATCAGTTGCCCATCGACACGGCTCTTCACCGAAACAGAGTTGAATGGCGTTACCGAACCAAGTCCGCGCAGATAGACCGGCATGTCGCCGCGCTGCGCCGCCGTCGCGACTACAGGAACAGAACGTGCCCCCGCGCGCGCACTCTGCGCTTCGACTGCGGCTTTCTCCTGCTGCCGCGTGTTCTGGTAGTAACGATATCCTACGTAACCGAGGCCGCCGATAATCAGCAGCCACAGCCACCAGAGGCTCCGGTGCTTAACTGGTTTTCCAGTTGTTGAAGCGGGCGCGATAGGGGCAGCGTGACGTTCCTTAGATTCCAACATGTTTCGCAAAATGGCGGGCAAACGGCCTATCGAGGTCTGTCTTAGACTTGCGATAAGCCGCGATGAAAAATAGACGCAACACTGAAGAGAGATGTTACCGCTTACGGGATCTCGGGGAAAGTCAGAAGTGCCGAGGGACGCGCGTGACAATCAGGACATCCGCGGAGGTGCAAGCGGACGGCGCGCTTCCGTTTGCGCATGAAACTGACACTTGAACATCTCCGGCGTCATGCGCTTTCCGCGTCGTTGTTCCGGCCGACGACACTTCGGCTCGCAGTGGAACGGATGGGCTTCGTGCAGGCAGATCCAATCCGGTCGCCGGCGCGTGCTCAGGATTTGATATTGCGCCACCGGGTTCGCGATTACCGGGCCGGGGATCTCGAGCGCCGCTACCCTTCGCTCCATATCGAAGAAGATTTTTTATATGCGTACGGCTTTATGCCGCAATCGACCGTGCGGCTGCTGCATCCGCGGCTGGCGGCGGAGCTTACCGAATCCGAAGCTCGCGTGCTTGAAATCGTGGCGGCGCACAAGCGCGTCCACCCGCGTGAGCTTGAAGTTTATCTTGGGCGAGCAAGGGAAACGAACCCATGGGGCGGTTACTCAAAGGCTACGACGAGGACGCTCCATGCGCTGCATTACCGGGGTCTGCTGCGGATCGCCGGACGCGAAAATGGAATCCGGCTTTATGCGCCCGCGGTCAGGGTTCACGATCCCATTGACTCTGCCGAGCGCCTGCGATCGCTCGTTCTGCTGGTCGCGCGTATCCTCGCGCCCCTTCCGGAACGCAGTCTGCGCGGGGCCTTGCAGCATTTGGCCTACTCCGCGCCGTCTTTAGATGGCCGAATATCCGCCGTTGCTCTGCTCATCGAATCCGGGGAATTGGACCATGCCGTTGTGGATGGAATTCGCTACGTTTGGCCGGCTGGACGCGTGCCGCGGAGCGAGCCTGAAGATCGCGTGCTCTTCCTGGCACCGTTCGATCCGCTGGTTTGGGATCGCCAACGGTTCGAACATTTCTGGCAGTGGTCGTACCGCTTTGAAGCGTACACGCCGCCGCCCAGACGCAAGCTCGGATACTATGCCATGCCGATGCTATGGCGTGACGATGTCGTCGGATGGGTCAACATCTCGAAGCGGCAGGGTGAGCTGGATGTGAAGCCCGGATTCTCGAAAGCGCAACCGAAGAGCGCGATCTTCAGGGCCGAATATCAGGCTGAAATTGAGAGATTTCGCGCGTTTCTAGAAAACTAAGCTTTCTAATACTTCAACAAGCCGTGAATGAGGTCTGTATCAAAACCACTCCAGCAGCCGTTCCGTCAATGTATGCGTCTCCGGCGCAAACAGCTCCACGGCGGCGCGCAGGTACGGGCGAAACTCGCGCATCCAATACGCCACGAAGCCGGTTCGCGCGATTTCTTCGAGGGCTTCCGCGTAATGCACCAACAGCGCATCGCCCAGAACTTCGCTGGTGCGCCGCGTTGCCGAACGGGCCGCACGAGAGAGCCAAAGCAAGTTCTGCGGCACGTGCGCGAGCGTCGAAACCGCCATCAACGACGAGACGGTGAATATGGAGCGGCTCTGCGTTCTAGCGGTCTCGCGCAACCCAGCCCAGGTGCGTTCCAGCCGGTCGACGGCGGGCATGCGGCCAGGCGGAATCGCATTGAGCTCTTGTTTCAGCTTGTCCCATTCTCGGCGCAACCCTGCGACATCCACGGGAGGCATGTTCAGCGTCTGCGCCAGTTGTCCACTCGACCTTTCGAGTCCTCCGAGCACCTGATCCATGGTTTCGAATTGGACATCTTCGTCGAGCAGACCTTCCTTCTTCAGGGCAAGGGAGATTTCGCGAATGAGTTTCTGGCCGCTGCCGGTGGCATCCGCGAGCGCGGCGAGCACCCACACCGGCGACGCGTGAAAGGCCAAAATTCCTAACAGCTCGATTCCATGACTGGCGGCGCGACGGATGACAAAATGCTCCGCGATTCGGCCCTCTTCCGGATAGACGCCATTCATCTGACCCATCTCTTCGATGAGGAAACGGAGTGTGACATCGACCATCGTGCGATACAGCATGGTCCGCCGCAGACTCTGGGGCAGCGCCACTGCGCCGACCTCGCGCAGCAGTCCTCCTGAAAGCGCCGCCATCGAGCGAACAGCCCGCTCCGGCAGCGACAGGATATATTTGTAGCCCATTCAGATGCGCAGGAAAATTTTCCGCCGGTACATCCAGAATAGAATCAGCCAGAACGTGAGCAGGATGGCCGCGCCCTCCACCAATGGCGCGAGCGCGTCGCCGAAGACGTGAAATGCGTTCGGACCTAAATGAATGCGGAACGAACTGGCGATGAAGCGCTCGAATAAGTGCGCGATCAGGTAAGCCGCGATCGAATTCATTCCGATCACCATAAGCGGGAACGCCCACCTTCGATAGCCCTTCACGTCGAGCAGCCAACTGAACGCGGCTAGAAACAGGAAGCAGGCACCGCCGCTGAACAAGGTCCAACTCGGCGTCCAGATGCGCTTCACGACGGGGCAGATTCCGGTGTAATGCAGGAGCGCGCCCGAGGCGAGACCGATGAGGCCGGCGATGACGAAGCGCTTTAGGGGAATGCGCGGTGCGTCGTCAATCAGCCAGCGGCCGGCGGCCAATCCCAGGATCATTGTGCCCAGCGTGGGAATAAAGCTGAGCGTCAAATAGCCGCCGCCATTGGCGACGAATGGATTGGTGCGCGGGAAAAGATTGAGAAACCACTGATCGAACGCGTTGCCCAAGTTGCTGTTCTTGTTCCAATGCGCCGCGAAGCCGGTGAAGTTATGCTGCTGCCAGTCTGGCTTCACGCCGACTGTTTGATAATGGAAGTTCGCACCGGGCAATGGATACAAAGCCCACGCGGCCCAGTAGCCAACCAATATCACGCCGAGCGCAATCCACTGCCAGCGGCGCGGGCGGAATCCCAATAAGAACAAAATGGGATATCCGAGGCCGATCTGGGTCAGCGTGTCTTCAAACGTGAAGTAAGTTTGCGTGCTGTTCATGGATCGCAGAAAAATTCCCAGCGCGACCAGCAGAAACGATCGCCAGACGGCATGCGCGAAAAGCTTGCCGAACGTGCCGCCCTTGGCGACGCGGCTCGCGATGGAGTACGGCAGCGCCACGCCAACCAGAAATGAGAACGACGGCTGAATCATGTCGTGCAGAGAACATCCGGCCCACTCGACGTGACTCTGGTTGAAGGCGAGAACGCTCCAGATCCAGTTGCCTGGAAAGTTCTGCGCCACGCGCGCGAGTTGCAGCACCTCGGCCATCATGAGCAGCATGACGAAGCCGCGGTAGGCGTCCACCGCGACGTTGCGCGCCACCTTCGGCTTGGCGGTCCCGGCAGTTTGCAACTGCGGCAAAGGCTCGATAATCGCTTCGGAGTTCACGCTCATTTCCCGACCGCTGCCTCCTGAAATGCCAGCCTGACGGGCGTGTCGTCGGCATTTTTAAAGTCGGCCCGCTGCACCATCAGGATCATCGCAACTCCTTTCACCGGATCGATCCACGCCTGCGTACCATACGCGCCGCCATGTCCAAAGGTGCCTGGAGACAGCATCGCGGAGACTCCCCGCGGCTCGCGGACGATGCACCATCCCAAGCCCCATCCGTTCCCCGGCGTGAACCCCGTTTTCAGATCGCCCGTCTGCACGCTCGTCATCAGCCTCACCGACGCCGCCGACAAATAGCGCTTCCCATCGAGCTTGCCCTCATTCAAAATCATCCTCGCGAACCGGGCGTAATCCGGCGCCGTCGAAAACAGTCCGCCGTTCGCCGCCGGATACCGATCGCGCGACGTCGGCGGCTTGCCATGCAGCAGCCCGATGCCCGTTTCCACCAGCGTCTCGCCATCGCGCTTCACCGGCATCACCAGCCGCGGCATCTGCGCTTCCGACAAATAAAACGTAGTGTCCTTCATCTTCAACGGCCCGAACAAATGCTTCTGCACGAACTCAGGATACGATTCGCCCGACACAATCTCCACCACGCGCGCCAGCGAATTGATTCCCGATTGGCAATATCGCCACTCGCTGCCCGGCGTGAACAACAGCGGCTTCGTCGCAAACGCCGGAATCAGGTCGGCCAGCGTCTTCGCGCCTGCCAATTCCTCGCCGGTCGGCTCGCCCATACCCGACGTATGCGTCAGCATGTGCCGCAGCGTCACGTTGCCGCTTGTTCCATCAAGCAACTTCAAGCCCGCCAGCTCCGGAATATATTTGCTCACCGGATCTTCAATGGAAAGCTTGCCCCGCTCGTTCAACATCATGACGGCCGTCGCGGTGGTCGGCTTGGTCATCGAGGCGATCCAGAAGATGCTGTCGGTGGTCATGGGCCGCGTGCCAGCCAGGTCCGCGCTGCCGACGGCATCGAGGCTCGTGACTCCGCCGCGCGTCTCCACAAGCGCGACCGCGCCCGGAATTTCGTGCTTCTCAATCTGCTCGCTCAACGCGTGACGGACTGCTTCCGACTTTAGGCCAGCCTGCGCGGCGCACATAAACAGCACGGCTACGGCGGCGGCAAAAGAACTTCTCTGCATGGGGAAAGTCTATCGCTGATTTCGTTTATTTGCCCATCGCGGCCCATTGGGCGCCTTGCGCGATCAGCTTCCGGAACTCAGGGTCGGCGAGGTTCGGGTTCGGCTCATCCTTCCATGTGTGGCCCAGCATCGTTGTATAGACGCGGCCTTTTCCGTAGCCGCGGACCCAATCCATGGGCTCGTTCTTGCCCGAGACCTCGGATTTCGCGTAAGTCAGAATGGTCAGACCTTCGGCCGGGCCGTGCTGCCCGTGAGTCAACTGTTCGGAAGGGTGCATCCACGTTCGCGGCAGCCCGCGCGTGATGGGATGGTTCGGATCGAGCACGTGCATTTCGAAATCATGCCTAGGCCCGTGCCCCGGATCGAGCCCCGTCCCTTGCGGAACAATTTCAATCTTTCCGCCGTCGGAAACCGACAAACCGCGGCCGAAAGTTTTGTCACGCCACCCGAGCCCGGTCATCTGGTTGTACTCTTCCCAGTAGAGGAAGGCATTGTTGGCCGCGTGATAGACAACGAGGCCGCCGCCCCCGCGAACATAATCCACCAGCGCTTGCTCGACTGTCGGTGGCCAGCGCACGCCGGAGTCGGTATGCCCCCCATTGAAGTTGTTGATGACCACGTCGTACTTCGAAAACGCCGGATGCCACGCGTCCCAGGCGTCTGGCGGCGCACCGGCGGGAGGCGTCGTCGAGACATCCACCGTAAAGCGGCCCGTCGCTAAGAGGATCGCTTTGAGTTCCTTAGTGCCGGTCTGCCAGTCGTGATTGTTGATGCCGTCCACAATCAGCGCCGCGATCTTTTTCTCGACTTGATTTGGAATCGCGCCGTATCCGACGTACTCATGTTCGAGCGAACTCTTCGCGACGCGCACGATACGGAACCCGGATGGATCGGGGCCGATCGGCATGCCCGCCGGTCCCGTGGTCACCATTTCGAGATCGCCATCGCGCGCCAGCGAGTTGCGGTGATAGTGACCGGCGAAAACGTAACGAACTCCATATTCGTGAAACAAACTGAGGTAGCGTGCCCGCGTCGCTTTGGGAATGTTGAAGTATTGATCGGCTTCGTCCGCGTGCTCCAGGAAGTACGGATGGTGCTGGAAGATGACGATCTGTTTCGCGCCGTTCTGCCTGGCTTTGGCGAGCTCCGCGCGCAGCCACTGCTCCTGCTTGGCCGCGTCCCCGTCGACTTTCTCCGGCGCTTTTATCAGGCTGGAATCGAGCACGACACCGGTAATCTCGCCGGACTGGAAGGTGTAGTAATCCGGGCCGAAATTGCGCCGGTAGGCGGCGAGCGTTTCAGGCGTGGGCTCATTGCCGACATCATGATTGCCGGCGACGCTGTAGAGCGGAATCGTCTTGTCCAGCTTCCGCGCGATGCGCCGATACTCGGCGATCTGGTCCGCGTCGCCGGCCTTGTTGACCAGATCGCCGCACACAATCACGAAGCGAGGATGCAGCCGGTTGGCGTTCGCAATCAGAAATTCGAAGTTCGCCGACTCCTGCGAGAAGTTCGCGTCTTTGGCGAACATGCCGAACTGGGGGTCTACCGTCTGGATGAAGAACTCTTCGCCAGCGCGCGCGCTCCCTACCGCGAACGCCAGCAGTGCGAGCGTGGCGGCAATTCGCAATTCCATCGGGCTCAGACCGTCTGCGTGGGCATGGGTGACATCTTCAGCGCCACCGCAAACTCACCCGGCAACCGTTGCGGCATTACCACGGCGATGTCAGTACCCTTTTGCGCCCACTTCAGCGGCTCATTGGAACCGAGCAGCGTAACGCGCATGTTCGGCGGCGCGGAAATCTGCGGAACGGCGAACGCTCCCGGGTTGGGCCGTGTCAGCAGAATGGCATAAGCGGCATCGGGCTTGCGGGTGAAACGAATCTCGGTGCCGTCGACTGACTTTGCCGCCGCTTGCTTCCAGGGCTTCGTGTCATGAATGGCTTCGCCGTTGATGTCCATCCACCGCGCCAGCGCATGCAGGCGGTCAAGCTGGATATCGGAGATGGAACCATCCGCCTTCGGCCCAATATTCAGCAGGAGATTTCCGTTCTTACTCACGATATCGGCGATCAGCGCGACCAGCTTGTCCGACGCGATCACCTGCTCGGGGCCTTCCATCCGGTTATAGCCGAAGCTGAATCCAAGCCCGCGGCACGACTCCCACTTTTTCTCCGTGATCTTGTCGTACTTGGCATATTCGGGCGTGGTGAAGTCCGCGAAGTCGACGCCGAAGCGGTTGTTGATCACGCCTTCGGGCACGGCGTTGTAGTATTCGGCGAAGATCTGCGGAATCTGGCCGAGCTTTGGATAATTGATGTCATTCCAAAGCACAGACGGCTTGTAGCGCGCGATCAACTCACGCACGTGGGCATCGGCATAGCGCGCGTATTCTTCGGACTGCGGGGCGGTGGCCTTCAGATCGTCCATTTTGGCGATCGGCGTCGAATTGAAAGTCCAATCGAGTCCGCCGGAATAGTACAGGCCCATCTTGAGACCTTCTTTACGAATGGCGGTTGAAAGATCGCCGACCAGATCGCGCTTTACCGAATTGTTGGCCTTCTTCGGATTCACCACCTGGCTCGGCCACATGGTGAAGCCGTCGTGATGTTTGGTGGTGAGCACGGCGTAGCGCGCGCCCGCGCGTCGAAACAGATTCGCCCACTGTGCCGGCTCCCAGTGCCCCAGCCCCGCGTTGAAGCTCTTGGCAAAATCGTAGTAATCGAAATTCGCGCCGTAGATTTTGACGTGATGCTCGTAAGTCGGCGTGTCCTTCAGCCGCAGCGAATTCAGATACCACTCGGCGTAGGCATTCTGATAGAACCACTTACTCCAATCGACCTTGCCCAACTCACCGGAAGTCGGCGCCCAAGCCGGCACGGAATAAAGGCCCCAGTGGATAAAGATTCCGAGTTTCGCGTTGTCGTACCAGTCAGGAACTTTGTGGGTGCGGACGGACTCCCAAGTGGGTTCGAAGGTGGACGCCCGTAGCCGCGACCCCGCCGCCAGAGAAATTGATGCCAGAAATGATCGTCGATTCACGGGAATATCATATATCAAAATCATTTTAGAAGTTAACGTTTACGCCGCAATCACCTTGCGCGCAGAAAGCTCTGAAACTTTGTCATCTGGATGACGACATCCGGGCGAACGCCGTCAACCTTTTCGACAAGGGGCGCGAGTTTATTCCATCGCATAAGCACGATCGAGGCACCACGAAATAAATGGCGAAACGCCAACAACTCACCCAGCCTACTGATGAGATTAGCGTCACAAACCGCGGGGTCTCTCAAGCGTTGCTGTCGCCAAGTGATTCAATGTCGAATAAAACACTATCGAATCGAACAATCGCAGATTTAACGATGTTCAATTGCTGCTCAAATTTCGGAAGTGCAGCCGTTCCATCAGCTATAACCTTGTCATACTGGCTCGTTACGATACCTATCATATAGTCCGATACACCGTATGTCGAAGCGTCGATTTGTTTCCTTTTGTCATCCCTGTACTGTCTTACGAAATCTGGCAGTCTGTCCGGGATCAACTGCTTTACAACCCGCATCGCCAAGGAATACCAAGTCTCATAATCTCTCTGAAAACGGGTAGTTTCAAGGTCTTAACGTTTTCCGCATTCTTTGCCGGCACCTTCTTTACTTCCAATATGAAAGCGATGCGCAACAGTTCACCGGCCTTGACGAGTTTGTCCAGTTCTGCTTTGAGCGCCGGACGGTTGGATTGAGTCAGGGCGACATCTCCTTCGTACAAAGCCTTAGACGAAGTGTGGCACGTAGTCTTACTGAGGCTCGGTCGACAACACCTTCACGAACTCATACAGAAACGTCTGCCCCTCATAGAATGACCGCACGAGCATGCGCTCATCCCGCCCATGCGCCCGCACGTCGTCGCGATCGCTGAAGAAGCCTTGCACTCCGTAAGTTGGAATGCCGGCCTCACGCAAATATCTGCCGTCCGAGGCGCCGGTTGCCATCGTCGGGACGGTGACCACGCCCGGCCACATGGTATCCGTAATTCTGTTGAACGCCTTCATGATGTCTTCACGCATGGGCGACGCGGGCGCTCTTCCCTCGTCCTGCGCTATGGTGACCGCGACCTTGTCGTCCGCTGCGACCTGCTTCAGAGTTTGCAGAACGTGGTCCACGGTGTCCTCCGGCAGAATCCGGCAGTTCACATTTGCGGCCGCAAGCTGCGGAAGCGCGTTCGGAGCATGGCCGCCTTCCAGTTGCGTGGCCACGCACGTGGTCCGCATCATGGAATTCATCCCGGCATTGGTCTTGGCGAC
>JBBROU010000046.1:0-37235 GCA_038229055.1 Bryobacterales bacterium
CTGGACGCTGGCCGTCATTCTCGGAAGGGAAACACACTCCTCCACGTCCGAGAAAGTGGCGTAATATGAATTTATCCGCCGTTCAACCTTCAACTACGGCTGGGACACCCTCACCGCTGGAGGTGGATGTGGAGTGGACTTGCTGAGCTCACTCCAAGACGAATGAGCTTGCGGTCATGTGCGCTAGCCGCGACCCGGCAGACAGCCAGGAAGATAGCGGTGGCCACTAGTAGCATCCAGACCATACCGGCTACCACCGTCCAGTCGAGATTTCTCATGCTGTTCATAGGCGCGCTCACGTGCGCGGTGTCGGAGCTTTCTTGGCCATCTCTTCATGATCGGAGGCAAGTTTGCGGGCAGACTGTGCAGCCTTGCGGAGCGATGTCGCGAAATAGTCGCAATGGCCCGCGGTCTGGCCGCTCATCGGATGCTTCATCTCATGAATGGTCGGATTGGCTTTGTATTGCGCAGCCAGTTCGGTGTGCTCCTGAGCTTCGGCCTCCAGTTGTTCAGCTTTGGCGGTGAAGTGCTCGGCCAGGCGGTGATGGTCCTGGGCGGTCTCCGCGGTGGCTACGAGATGCTTCAGTTCTTCCTTATTCAACACTTTGCTGTCGTCGGCTCGCAGGGAAACGCCACAAGTCAAGATGGTCATTAGAGTAAGCAGGAGTGCAGTTCGCACGCCGCAAAAGTTTAGGTGTCGCATGTCGTTTTCTTCCTTTGATTGAGAGGTCAGGCACTTACGACGGGGCAATTGGAGACCCATCGTAAGCCAGCGGATTTACTCGTTTGAGAATCGCGGGACTGGGCCACGCTGCGGGATATGACGCAAAGCTCAGCAATATAGCGCAATTGTTCGCCGGCCAGGGCGCAATGCCGTGTGATTGCATCAACGCCGATTGGTTGGCGCCCTGCAAGTTACTTTGATGAGGAGATTCCCATGAAAGTCGATGTTCGAGATGTCATGGTGGCGAACGCAAGCTTTTGCCGCCCTCACTTCAACTTGGCGGAGGTGACAGCCATTATGTGGAAGGAGAGCTGTGGCGCGCTTCCCGTGGTGAACGACGCGGGGAGTGTAACCAGCATGATCACCGACCGCGATATCTGCATTGCTCTGGGCACTCGAAACATGAAAGCTTCCGATGTCGCTGTTGCGAATGTCGCGCCGGCGCGATACTTCGCTTGCGCGCCCGGCGACGACGTTCATTCGGCCTTGAAAACGATGGCATCGCAAGGAGTCCGGCGGCTGCCTGTAGTCGATGAGGCGGGCAAACTGGCTGGCGTACTCTCGATTGACGACGTAATCCTTCACTCAAGAGCGGGGTCGGCTATCGACTTTACGGAAATAGTTATGACCTTGAAGGCGATCTACGCCTCACCCGCGCGAGATCATCGTGAACTAACCGCAATCGCCTAATAAAAATCACGTTTGAAGCGAGGAAACGATGGAAATATTCGTTGAGCACCTGGGCGCAGTTCAGTTTGAGATTAAGGCGCGCCAGCACACGATCGTCTGCGATCAGCCAGTGGAAAACGGCGGTTTCGATGAGGGGATGACGCCGCCGGAACTCCTGCTGGCGTCGCTCGGGTCCTGCGCGGCTTACTACGCGGCTCAATACCTGCGGAAGCAGCGGCTGGCGAAAGAGGGAGTAAGGGTGCGCGTCACCGCCGACAAAATCAAGGATCCTCCGCGCCTTGACAACTTTCGGATCGCAGTAGAGGTGCCGCTCGTGCTTAACGATGAGCAGCGGAAAGGCCTCGAGGAATCGGTGCATCACTGCCTGATCCACAACACTCTGCTTCATCCGTCCCGGATTGAGCTCGCAATCACAATCCCGCAACTGGCTGGTCCGGCCGTGAATTCCGCCGACACTGTTGTGTCGCTCTAACATACATTTGAGACAATATCGTGAACGGTTCGCAGGAACGCATGACCGCAGACCCTGACGTCTCCCTCGTCATAATTGATGACAATCCCGGAAGCTTGGAGCTGCTCTCGACAGCGTTGGAAGGCGCTGGCATTCGCATCCTGACGGCGCAAGATCCCGAAGACGGCATCGAGATTATTTTTCGCGAGCGCCCGCAAATTGTGCTGACTGATCTCGTTATGCCCGGGCTCACTGGCCTGGAGGTGCTGGACCGCGTGGTTGAATTCGATCCCGCAATTGACGTGATCCTGATGACCGCGCACTACACCAGCGAATCGGCAGTGGAAGCGATCCGAAAAGGCGCGGCAGACTACCTGAACAAACCGGTATCCATTTCCGCCTTGCGCCAGCGGATCTCGAAACTGGTGGAACAGACGCGGCGGCGGAAGCGAACCGAGGCCATAGAGAGCCAGATTCTGGATGACGCCCAGTTCGAGGGGATGGTCGGCCGCAGTCCAGCGATGTGGCAGCTATTCTCCCGCATCCGCCGCGTCGCGCCGCATTACCGCACCGTTCTGGTCACAGGCGAAACCGGCACGGGCAAAGAACTGGCGTCCCGCGCACTGCACCGCCTAAGCCCCGTGAACAGTGGGCACTTCGTGGTGCTGAACTGTTCGGCGGTTGTCGAAACCCTCTTTGAGAGCGAGCTCTTCGGGCACGTGCGTGGATCTTTCACCGGGGCGACGCATGACAAGATGGGCCTGTTCGAGTTGGCCGACCAAGGCACGATCTTTCTGGATGAGATCGGCGACATGCCTCTCGGCACGCAGGCTAAGCTCTTGCGCACATTGCAGAACCAGGAGATTCTGCGTGTAGGTTCGCTGACTCCTCGCAAAATCGACGTGCGGGTCATCGCGGCGACGCATCGTGACCTTCGAGCTGCCATCGCGGAAAAACAGTTCCGCGAAGATCTGTACTACCGGCTTTCCATGGTAGAGATACACACGCCCGCGCTAGTGGAACGTAAGGAAGATCTTCCGTTGCTGACGAAATACGTGCTGGACAAATTTTCACGCCAGTTTAAGAAAGATATTCGAGGACTGACTCAACGCGCGCAGATTGTTCTTGCGCGCCACAATTGGCCCGGCAACGTCCGGGAACTCGAGAATGTGCTCGGCCACGGATGCATGATGGCGATCTCTGAGACGATTGATGTTCAGGATCTTCCCGAATATCTTCGGGTTCCATCAAAAGTTTCCACCTGGACCCGGCTCACCGATGCCGGAGCGGTGACCGCCGCCGCCGATGAGGCGACGTTCGACGATCATGAGAAGCACTTGATTGTGGAAACGCTCGCGCGCGCAAACGGAAATCAGTCCCAAGCGGCGCGGGCTTTGCGAATTGGCAGGGACGCGTTGCGCTACAAAATGAAAAAGCACGGCCTTGAACTTCAAACAGCTAAGAAAATGGCGACTTAAAAGTTTGGAGCCAGTCAAAGTCTCGTCGTTCCGTTCGGTCTCGATGGAGACATGGATCGCGGTCGCGGCCGTGCTCGGGATCTCCGGACATTTGATAGCGCGGCACGGCTTCCATCTGTCCGCGGGGACATCCGCCTGGCCTTTGCTGGCGGTGATTGCGCTGGGCGGAACGCCCCTGGCTCTGACCATGGCGCGCGGTATCGCAGCCGGCGACATTGGATCGGACCTGCTAGCCGGAATATCCATTGTGACGTCGGTCATTCTCGGCGAATATCTGGCTGGCTCGGTTATCGTGCTGATGCTCTCGGGCGGCACCGCGCTCGAGCAGTACGCAACGCGCCGCGCGTCCGCGGTCCTCGGCGCGCTTGCCAAGAGAATGCCCCGCGTAGCTCACCGCAAAACTCCTTTGCAGCTCGCCGACGTCGGTCTCGACGAACTTGCGGTCAATGACATTCTGGTCGTCTTTCCGCATGAAACGTGTCCGGTGGACGGGACGGTCGTCGAGGGGCGCGGCGGCATGGATGAATCCTATTTGACCGGAGAGCCTTTTCAGATCTCAAAGACAGTTGGGTCGGATGTGCTCAGCGGGGCCGTCAACGGCGAAGCTGCGCTGACAATCGAGGTCCGGCGCCTGTCTGCGGATTCGCGCTACGCAAAAATCATCCGGGTGATGCAGGAGGCAGAGACGAACCGTCCCAAGATTCGCCGGATTGCGGACCGCCTGGGCGTCTGGTACACGCTGCTTGCTCTATCTATCGCCATCGCCGGGTGGATTGCCGGCCGTGATCCCACGCGATTTCTGGCCGTTCTGGTCATTGCCACGCCTTGTCCCCTGCTGCTCGCAATACCGGTAGCGATCATCGGGGCGATTTCGGTGGCGGCGAGCCGGGGCATCATCATCCGGAATCCGGCAATGCTGGAGCGGATCGATTCCTGCCGGACGGCGATCTTCGATAAAACGGGGACCCTGACTTACGGAAAGCCGGAGCTGACAGAGACTTTGTGCGCGCCGGGAGTTCGTCCGGAATCCGCGATTCAGATGGCGGCCAGCCTGGAGCAGTACTCGAAACATCCGCTGGCTTCCGCAATTCTGGAAGCTTCCCGGCGCCAAGGCGTTGCACTGATCCCCGTGTCGGAGATCAGCGAGAAGCCAGGGACGGGGTTGAGCGGCCATGTCGCGAAGAACAACATTCGAATTACCGGCCGCGGTCAATTGACGAAAAACTCAGCCGCGCAGGCCGCCGAATTGCCGCCTGCTGCCGAAGGCATGGAGTGCATCCTCTTGATCGACGGAGAGTACGCGGCAACTTTTCGTTTTCGCGATACTCCTCGAAGTGAGAGCGGCTCCTTCATCAAACACCTTGCGCCGAAGCACGGGGTAAATCGGGTCATGCTGCTCTCGGGCGACCGAGAGGCGGAGGTGCGCTATCTCGCGGGCCAGGTAGGCATCACCGACGCGCAATTTGGTAAGAGCCCGGAAGAGAAGGTCGCGATCGTCAGGGAGGAATCGAAGCGGTCGCCGACGCTTTTTCTGGGCGATGGAATCAACGATGCCCCGGCCATGCAAGCGGCTACGGTGAGCATTGCTTTCGGCCAGAACAGCGACGTTACCACCGAAGCGGCGGACGCCGTCGTACTCGAAGCATCGCTGCGGAAAGTGGATGAGTTGATTCATATCGGACGGCGAATGAAAAGGATTGCTCTGCAAAGCGCGATTGGCGGAATGGCAATCAGCATGGCCGGTATGTTGATCGCGGCGGCGGGCTATTTACCGCCAGTAGCCGGCGCGGTCGCTCAGGAAGTGATCGATATCGCCGCCGTATTAAACGCGATCCGTGTCGCATTGCCTAGTTCGGAGTTGGACGCGGATAGCAGGTAGGAGCATCGCGACCCGTCAGCGCAGTTTTGGGTCACGCGCATGGGTGGCCCGGCGCTCAATCTGCGAGGAGAATCCCTAGTCTGTAAAATGGTAGGTGTGGGAGAGGCCAACGATTCAATGGAGAAGCGATGGGTCCGGCGGTAGACTCTGCGGTTTCAGCATTGGCCTCAGCGTGTCCCATCGCCATGATCGGGCTCGACTTGGAAGGCAGAGTTCAGCTTTGGAACGGGGCGGCGGAACAACTATTCGGCTGGACTGAGGCCGAAGTGCTCGATCAGAACCTCCCTACGATGACCCCTGGGGAGCGTGCGAAGTTCGCCAAAGCCGTGGCGTCCGGCTTGCAGAGTCATACTCAGAATGACTTCGCGGCCCGCTGGCGCACAAAAACTAAAAAGCTCTCCGAAATCCGCGTGCACCTGTCGGCATGGCTCCATTCAGACGCACGCCATCGGGGCGTGCTCCTCATGATCACCGACCTTTCGGAGCAGCGGCTGGCGCAACTGGAACGCGCCCAGTTGTCGAAAAGCGAAGACGAAGCCCGCGAACAGGCCCATGCATCGCTGCGCTTCCGCGAACTTTTGGAGGCTGCCCCCGATGCCATCGTGGAGGTGGACCAGACCGGTTGCATTCTCATGATGAATGCGGCCACCGAATCGATCTTCGGTTATACGCGCGAAGAGTTGATGGGCAAACGGGTCGAGTTGCTGGTTCCGCAAGCGTTCCGAGGTAACCATGTGGCTCAACGAACAGGCTATTGGAACCATCCGATTTCGAGGCCCATGGGCCGAGGTGTCACTCTCTATGCCGCGCGGAAGGACGGCAGCCAGTTTCCTGTCGAGATAAGTTTAAGTCCGGTGCATTCCGACCAGGGATCTCGCGTTGCCGCGATCATTCGCGATGTCACGGAGCGTAAACGGATCGAAGAAGAGATCCGCTCGATGGAGGAGCGTTTCAACCGGGAGCTTACCGCCAAGAATGTGGAACTAGAGCGGCGGAATCACGAAGTTGAGCGCGCGGACCAGCTCAAGAGCGAGTTTCTTGCCAGCATGAGTCACGAGTTGCGCACGCCTTTGCACACCGTCATCGGGTTCTCCGAGTTGCTGGCTGAAGAGACTCAAGGACCGTTGAACGAAAAGCAACGGCGGTTCGTGGGTCACATCCTGCGCGATTCCCAACATCTACTTGAATTGATCAACGATATTCTCGACTTGAACAGAATCGAGTCGGGAAAGGTCGAGCTACGTCCTGAAATCTTTATGGCGTCGGACGCACTGGAGGAAGTAATCGCCAGCGTCCGTCCAGCGGCTTTGGCCAAGACAATTCAGATCGAAACGACGGTTTCGGAACAGCATATTTTGTACGCCGATCGCATGCGCTTCAAAGAAGTTCTATTCAACCTGACAAGTAACGCCCTGAAGTTCACGCCGTCGGGCGGCCGAATCACTGCGGGGATTTGCGGAAGTACCCAGGTTGGATTCTGCTGTTTTACGGTGGAGGATACCGGAGTTGGACTTCCAGCGGAGCAGCTCGAAGCGATTTTTGACAAATTCTATCAGGTAGGTTCCACGACAAAAGGAGTGCGCGAGGGTGCCGGTCTGGGCCTCGCAATCACGAAGCACATCGTGGAATTGCACGGCGGACGCATATGGGTGGAAAGCGAACCGGGAAAGGGTAGCCGGTTCAGCTTTACTCTGCCCAAAGCGCAACGATGAAGAAAGTCCTCATCGCCGACGACAAAGCCAGTAGTCGCGAGCTTATCCGGACGGTCCTCGAATACGCCGGATACGAGGTTTACGAAGCCGCCGACGGCCAAGAGGCCATTGAGATCGCACGCGCGACCTTGCCCGATCTTATCCTGCTCGATATCCACATGCCCCGGCTAGACGGGTACGGAGCCGTTCGCGAGATGCGTCGCGCCGATCGACTGAAGAATATCCCGATAGTAGCTTTAACGGCGAGCGCTATGCATGCGGATCGGGATCGGATCATGAAGGCTGGCTTCACCGCTCATATTACAAAGCCGGTAAACTTGGCGGTACTGCGAGAGGAAGTTGCGCGGCTACTCTCGGGCGCTTAGGGTGATTTGACGCAGGTGTTGCGCCATCCGAAACAGAAATGGCTTTTCTCCCCAGTGGGACGAGAAATCACTCACTGCTGAAAAGAGATCGCTGGTTAACCGCACGAAGAGAAATACGCGGAAATAGGGCTTATATTTGATCTCTGTGCTTATTATCACTTGAGCGAGTGGCCGAAGGTTAGAGATAGCATGCCTGGGTGCCCAGGTGCACTCAAGATCAGCAGAGGATCCTTCCATGAGCAGGAGATTGTTCCACGTTGCCGCCCTCGCGCTAGCGGCTATGACGCCCGCCCTGTGCAATGTCACTGTGCGGGCGCGGGCTACCAAGCCTCAAGCGGGACAACCGTGAACCGCAGGGATTTGAGATTGAATACTGGTGTGGCGTTGTTCGTCGTCATGCTCCTTTCTGGCACAGACGGATCCGCGCAGCGTCCGAAGGGTGAGGGTCCGTCGGAAAAGAGTCGGCGTACAGTTCCACTGATTGAATCGATCCAGGGAGCGGCTTTGTACAAAGCATATTGTGCCACCTGCCACGGTATCGATGGCAAAGGAATTGGGCCGATGACCAAATGGCTCAAAATTAAACCGCCCAACTTGACGCGCGTCAGCCTCCGGGAAGGCGGCACGTTTCCTTTTGCCCGAGTACAGAAGATCATCTCGGGCCAAGAGAACATAGCGGCAGGTCACGGAAGTCGCGAAATGCCGGTGTGGGGACCCATATTTTCGCAAGTCGCCAGCGACCAGGATTGGGGACGAATGCGGGTGTATAACCTGGCGCAATTCATCGAAACGATTCAAGAAAAGTAATAGCCGGCGGAGCGGATCGAAATGAACCAGCTACTCATAGGAAGTTATTGCAACCGCGCGGATGCCGAAACAGCAAGCAATGTCATGACTTCCGCGGGGTTAGACAGAAGGGCCATTTCTTTTATAGGCAAAGACTCCATCGCTACCCAGCAGCTAAGTTGCTTCTACAAAACGAACGGGCAGATCCACTATTGGGGCCGGCAGCAAAGCATGTGGGACCAGGATCTTCCGACTGCCGCGTTGGATTTACCGGAGTTCGGGTCCTTGCTGGCGTCGGGGCCGTTAGCGCAAGGCATCGTCGAGGTAATAGAAAAAGCGACACACGGGAGTGGTCTCGGTGCCCTTGAAATTGGTCTCGCGCGTCTGGGCATTCCGATGCAAAGCATCCGGCAATACGAATTCGCTCTGAAGACCGGCAAGTTTCTCTTGATCTTCCACGGCACCGAAAAGGAGGTCACTGAGGCGCGCGGCATTGTCCACGAACTAGGGCCGAGCGGGATGGACTGTCACATCATTGCGGACCTGGATCACTCCCTCCTCGATGATGCCGATTTGAAGCGCCATACTGTTGTCGCCCCCATCCCCATGACGCGTTTAGTCATGTCTAAGTCGAGGCATATTCTGTTCCCGATGGATTTTTCGGAGCGCGCCAAGGGGCTGCTCCCCTATGTCGGGAACATCGCGCGTAAATTCGGCGGCGATGTTACACTTCTTCACGTTTTGAGTCTCTATGAAGGAATACATCCGGGGCCGGATATAGCTGCTCTGGATTTCGGAACAATTCAGGCCCAAGTGCGGGAGCAGGGCGAGGCGGAGTTGCTCCGTCTGAGCGCCGTGTCCCTTAAGGGAGTGAGTGTGATTCCGGTCGTTGAACGTGGAGACATCGCGCAGTGCATAGCGAGCCGAGTAAAAGAGCATGATATCGGACTTATTGTTATTCCGACTCATGGCCGAGGGAAATTCCGTCAGCTTTTGTTGGGTTCAGTGACTGTGAAAGTGCTGCATGATAACGCTTGCCCCGTCTGGACGACCATCCACACGGAAAGCGCGACCACGGGAGATTTGCCAGAAATTCGGAACATCGTCTGTGCGGTGGACGCCGGCCCAGATGCGCATCGTGTTCTCGAAGCGGCTGCCGATCTGGCGTCTGTCTATGGAGCGGCGGTTTCTTTGGTACATGCGAGTCAGATCCAGCAAGATGCGCACTTAACAAATCCCGCATCTGAGGCAGTTCAGGAGCAGATCATGATGATGCAACATACTGCGGGAACCGAGTGGCCTTTTGAGGCTAAGACCGGAAGCGTGCCGCAAGTGTTACGAGATTGCTCGCTGGAACGCCGGGCGGATCTTGTCATTATCGGACGCGGCCGTCTGACAAGATGCACCCATGTGGAAGCGATCATCCGCGACGCTGCTTGCGCCGTCTTAAGCGTCTGAGAACGAGCCAGTACGCTTAGAGACTTGACGCGTCTTCCTCGATCTCCTCAAGGTCGGGCTTACGGTTCTCGAGATCTCGATCCTCTTTCTGCCACTCGAGCCTGGAGTCGTCTTCAGACTCGGCTGATTCCTTTTCTTTTCGCGATGCTTTATCAACTGGGCTCATGCAGATCGATGAGCACTCAAATCGCCACAACAGCTTCCCACCTCCCAGCAACGCTTCCGGCATCCTGAAGTTCACGCCATCGGGCGGCCTACTCTCGGGCGCTTAGGGTGATTTGACGCAGGTGTTCGATGTGCGTGTGATTGAACTGGGCAAACGATACCTCAAAAACCTCGCCGCGCTCGTTCCGGGCTCGTCGTTCCAGACGGCTCCGACGAACACCGGCGGGAGTGTCCTCAAGAACGGTAAAGTCATTCCAGTCGGCGATCTGTTAACGAATGAAGCGCGCCAGGAAGGTTGGATCCACGGGATCGTGACGTCTCAGTGCAGTTCGCCAAGGCTCGAATACCCCTGCCCTCGCGTATTACCTGTGACTCCACACCTGCCGGCTTGGATACGAATACGAATAGCGATTACTGGAAGCTCCCGGTCAAAAGAGCGGCGACGAAGTCTTTGCTGGTATATCTCGGCAACGAGCAATCCGGCAGCGCCGGTGCCGGGGCGGCTTCACGCCTGATCAACTTCCGGTCGGCTTGCAGATCGTCGGCCGCAACTCGCCCACGCATTTGAACAGGCGACCGGCTTCGAAAAGAAGCGCCTCTATTTAAGCGCTCCAACCGGGTAGCCCTGCCACACATATTCCAACGCCTCGGGCAGAGTTTGCCGTTTCACGCCGCCATCGCAGTGCACCGCGTTCCGCGCAAACACAAATTGATAGTGATAGCCTTTGGCGGCCAACACGGTGGCCATGTTCTCATTCGCCACAACCCAATCGTGCATGTTGTCGAGCATAATATTCGGATTGTAGAGATCCTTGTCGCCGACCTCCATCCAGATGCGTAGTGGCTTGACGGGGCTGTTGGGAATGAGGTGTTCGTGATACTCCCATGCGCCGTGAGGGCTGTCCGGATTCCACGGCCACTGCTGATTCACGTAAGTGCCTGAATAGGTGAGCACACGATGGTATAGATCCGGGTGATACCACGCCATGGTCAGGGCGGCCGAGCCTCCGGAGCTGCAGCCCGTCGTCGCGCGGCCGTCGGGATCTTTCGTGAGCGTCACGTTGTATTGCTTTTCGACGAGCGGCAAAACTTCTTTCTCGACGAACTCTGCGTACAGCCCGGACATCGTGTCGTATTCCAGGCCCCGCTGGCTTCCCTGAGCGTCACCGCTGCCGTTACCGATGGAGATGGCAATCATCACCGGCACCCTTTTCTGCGCGATTAAGTTGTCGAGTGCCGTGAACAGCACCAGGTCAGGCCCGTCTGCCCCGACGATGAACGGCGCGGGCGTGCCGGTGACATATTGTTTGGGGACATACACGTCAACTCGGCGAGAATAGGGGGCGGCCTGGCTGGTGGTGACGATCAACTTGGCAGGGTTGTTGGGGTCTGATGTACCGAAGGTGTCTGGCTCGCGCGCGATGCCGGAGTAGATCTTGCTGTCGGCGGATTCCATGTGAAAGGTGTAGACGGATCCGTGCGGCACGCCATTCTGTACCGCCATCTCCGGTGCCGGTTTGTGCGCAGGCCCGAGGATGAAATTTCCGTCGGCCGTTGCGGGCGCATTGGCCCCGTCAGGTAATTCCTTCGCCGTGACGTAACCGGGCGTGTGTGGATCGCGTGTCGGCGGCGTCGGGCGGGCTGGGCGTTTCGTCGCCGGCGGCGGCGTTTGCGCCATTCCTGGATCGAAGCAGGTCGATAAGATGCTCAATAAGGCGATGCTCAGAAGACGTGACATGGGGGACTCCTTGTATCTTAGTGTCATTTGCGGCGCTATGGGTCCCGCGGTTTCAACAACGGGGTTGCGCCTCTCGAAGCAACAGTTAAACACGGTCCGTGGTCCAGGTCGCGACCCCGGCCCCAAGCCACAGTAGCGACAGTTTCGGCCCGCGGTACCCCATCCCAATCCGGCCGAGCTTGTGTTAACATTTCGCCAAGCCCTGGCTGCGGAGGATATATAGTTGCCAATCTATTTGGACGAAGACATGGTCGGGCAGGACCCGAATTGCATCGCTTATCCGCATTTGTTGCTCTGTATGGGCGTTACGTTTCTGCTGAGTGACGGATCTCTGCTCGGCGCACACATTACAACTCACGACACGGAGGCTGCTGTTCTGGGGAAAATGACAAACACGATCGGGCTGCTTCCGCCAGGCACCACGGCCGATCGGCTATACCTTACCGGCAACGCCGGGATTCACTTTGGCGGCGCGATGGACGCACATGCAAAGGCGAGAGCGCTGGGGTACGGAGCAATCGTCTACATGTTCGACACCAGCATGATAAAGCCCAAAGATGGGACCTTTGTGATGCTCACGTCCAACGGCCCAGGAGTCCACCCCGGCATTCAATACAAGCGCAATGAAAAGTTGGCTTACACCACCGCCCAAGTCGGCAGGAAATTCATCAAAACCGGCCATTCGATGGTGGGCACAAGTACGTTGAACGATTTGACGACAGGCGGTTTCTTCAATAAGTTCAAAGAAGTCCCGCCGCCACACTAACGCGCCCGGTTTACTTCCCGCGCCCTCGTACTTCGTATATGATCTGTGAACGGAGGACCGCGTGTCCATCACGGTTGGTATCCCGAAAGAGACGTTCCCCGGTGAGCGTCGCGTGGCGCTGGTCCCTCGCGCTTGCGAGACCCTTCTAAAACTCGGTGTGGAAGTCGTCGTCGAGCATGGTGCGGGAGCCGCCGCCGGGTTCCCCGACGATCAATATGCCGCTCGCGGCGCGCGTCTCGCCACCCGCTCTGAACTCTTCGAGCAAGCCGCAGTCGTCGCGCAGGTTCGCTCATTAGGCGCGAACACCGATGCGGGGCGCACCGACCTCCCTCTCTTCCGCACCGGCCAGACTGTGATGGGTTTCGGCGAGCCCCTCACCGCCACGCGCGAATGCGCCGATCTCGCGCAGGCCGGAGTCTCTTTTCTGGCGATGGAACTTGTCCCCCGCATCACACGCGCTCAAAGCATGGACGCGCTCTCTTCGATGGCCACCATCGCCGGTTACGAAGCCGTTCTGCTCGGCGCCGGCGTGCTTCCCAAACTTTTCCCGATGCTCATGACGGCGGCCGGAACCATCACCCCGGCCAAAGTCTTCATCCTCGGTGCCGGCGTCGCGGGGTTGCAAGCCATCGCGACAGCGCGCCGCCTCGGTGCCGTGGTTTGCGCGTACGACGTTCGTCCGGCAGTCAAAGAACAAGTCGAGAGCGTGGGCGCGCGCTTTATCCAACTCGAAGTCGACGCCGCCGCTTCGGAAGATAAGGGCGGCTACGCCAAAGCCATGGACGAGGAATTCTATCGGCGTCAGCGCGAACTCCTCACCTCGGTGCTTCGCGAGCAGGACGTCGTGATCACCACCGCCGCCGTCCCCGGCCGGAAGGCGCCAATTTTAATCACCGCCGAGATGGTGGCCGCAATGATGCCGGGCTCGGTCATTGTCGATATTGCGGCAGAGCGCGGCGGCAACTGCGAGCTGACGATTCCCGGCGAAACCGTCGTCCATAGCGGCGTCAGCATCATGGGACCGCTCAACTTGGCGTCGCTCGCGCCCTTCCATGCCAGCCAGATGTTCTCGGCGAACATCACCGCGTTCTTGAAAATCCTCATCCGCGACGGCGCCCTCACGCTGAATCTCGAAGACGAAATTATCCGCGAGACGCTCGTCACGCATCGGAACCAGATCGTCCATCCGCGCCTTGTCACGAGTTCCAACGGAAACCGCCCATGAAAAGTTACGAATTCGGCCTCTACGTCTTCATGCTTGCCGCCTTTCTCGGATTTGAGCTGATCCGGCGCGTCTCGCCGCTGCTGCACACTCCTCTGATGTCGCTCACCAACGCGATCTCGGCGATCTCGGTTGTGGGCGCCATCCTCATCGTGGGCGAAAAAGACGCGTCCACACTCACCCTTATCCTCGGCTTCATCGCGGTGCTCGCCGCCACTATCAACGTCGTCAGCGGCTATCTGATCACCGACCGCATGCTCAAAATGTTTAAGAAGCGGGAGCCGGGCAGGAAATGATCGAGAACCTTCTACCCGTCTGCTACATTCTTGCCGCCGCCGGTTTCATCCTCGCGATCAAGTGGATGAGCGCTCCGGCCACCGCGCGCCGCGGCGTCATTGCCGGGGAACTTGGGATGCTGCTCGCTGTCGTCGGCACGCTGCTGCGCTTCGAAGTCGTCAACTACCAGTGGATCTTCGTCGCGTTCTTCCTCGGCTCCGCTATCGGAGTTCCATTGGCATATCTCATGCCGATGACTGCCGTCCCGCAGCGAACCGCCATCTCCCATGCATTCGGCGCGCTCGCCTCGGCTCTCATCGGAACCGCCGAATATTACCGGCATATGCCGCATGGGTTCCCGATGGGCGCTCTCGTACTCGAAACGCTGCTCGGCTTTCTTACCTTCACTGCCAGCCTGATGGCCTTCGGTAAGCTTCAGGAAATTCTGCCCACCCGCCCGATTACCTACAAAGGTCAGAACGTCGTGAACCTGACCCTGTTCATCCTCGCCGCCGGCATCGGAATCGCGCTCATCATCTCGCCCGAGCAGACCTGGATGTTCCCAATCTTCACCGCCTTGTCGCTCATCTTCGGCGTGCTGCTGATCATCCCGATCGGCGGCGCCGACATGCCCACCGTAATCGCGCTGCTCAACTCGTACGCGGGTCTTTCGGCCAGCGCCATGGGTTTCGCGCTCGACAACAAACTGCTCATCATCGCCGGGGCTTTGGATGGCTCATCGGGACTGATTCTCGCCATCATCATGTGCCGCGCCATGAATCGCTCATTCTCGAATGTGCTCTTCGGCGCGTTCGGACAGGTGCAGGCCACCGCGCAGAAATCCGTCGAACGCCCGGTCCGTTCCGCCAGTGCCGAAGAAGCGGCGGAGATGCTGGATTCAGCGCGCAGCGTGATCATCATCCCCGGTTACGGCATGGCTGTTGCGCAAGCCCAGCACAAACTGCGCGAACTGTTCGACGCTCTCACTCGCCGCGGTGTGGACGTCCGCTTCGCCATTCACCCGGTCGCGGGACGAATGCCCGGGCACATGAATGTGCTGCTCGCCGAAGCCGATGTCCCTTATGACAAGCTCTGCGAGATGGACGACATCAACCCCGAGTTTCCGATGGCCGACGTGGCGCTCATCATCGGCGCGAACGACGTAGTGAACCCCGCCGCTCAGAATGACAAATCGAGTCCGATCGCAGGCATGCCGATCCTGGAAGCCTACAAAGCCCGCACCGTTATGGTCATCAAGCGCGGCATGAGCCCCGGTTTCGCCGGCATCGACAACGAGCTTTACTACATGCCGAACACTCTGATGCTCTTCGGCGACGCGAAGACGTTCGTAGCCGGGATCGTCAAAGAACTGGGCGCGCTCGTGCGCACAGGATGAATGACGCAAGAGCTACTATCGTCCGCTGATCACCGTAACATTTCCGGACGCCGAGTTAGCCATGTAGACCTTATTAGTGTTTGTGGGTTATTCGGAACGTAAATTCTGATGGTTCGGGAATTCACGCCCACTGCAACGGGAAAAGTGCGGGCTGGCACGGTAGCTATCGCTCTCGCTTTCATGTCGACACTGGCGACCGATTGGGCCAGCGCGCTGGAATCGAGAACAAGGTAATACGCGCATGCTATCAAGGTCGTCTGGTCATGTCGCTTGGAATGTTGTAAAGATTCCGTAAAAGAAGTCGGCGCACAATGGCCGCGATCGGGTACCCGCTACGCGGCGGCCAAAATAAAACTACAGCAGTACTTGACAGTGTCGATATTTGGATCTACATTCATTGTAGGGAATGAGCAACTGCCAGACACTCGCGGAACTTGCTGACGCATCCGGCATACCGGCGCGAACCATCCGTTTCTACATCGCGCGCGGTCTGTTGGGCGGACCTGTGAAGGCGGGTCGCGGCGCAGTCTATACGCCGGAGCATCTGGAACGGTTAGAGAAGATCAAAGCGTTGCAAGCCGAAGGGCGGATGCTGGCCGAGATTGCACATGATCTCAACGGCGCGCCATCGGCCCGGAAGACAGTTTCGCCGACGCCCTGGTGGCAGTACGGGGTCCATGAGGATGTCCAAGTGTGGGTGCGGGGCGATGTGAGTCCCTGGCGCCTGAAACAGATTCGCACGGCGATCGACAATCTGGCTTCGCAGTTACGGGAGCCGGCAAGCAGCAAATCCGAGGAGGAATCGTAGATGAGCCCAGCAGTAAGTCCAGCGTTCAGTTTCGCCCCATTAGTCGCAGCGACGGGTAAGCCCGTCGAACTGGCGATGCAGCGCCTATGGTTGACCGGTCAGGTGTTGCCTGCCGGCGCCCGCCTCGTGGTGCAGCATGTTTTTCGATCCGAAGAAGAACAGGCGCTCGAGGTCATCTACTCTTTTCCCCTTCCTCGCGATGCCGCGTTGCGCAGTTTCCGGATCACCGGTGAAGGATTCGAAGCACATTCGGATCTGAAAGAAACCGAGGCAGCGGTCGCGAGTTATGAAAAGGGCGTAGCGGAGGGCGCTCTTTCCGCTCTCGCGCGCCAGCATGGCGATGGCGTGGTGAATCTTACGGTAGGAAATATTCGCCCGAAAGAGACAATCATTGTTCATCTGGAGATCCTATGCGGAGTCGAATTGAGAGATGACGGCTACCGGTTCCGTTTTCCCTTCACGCTAGCGCCGGGTTACCACTCCCGCGCAAAAGTCGCGGTAACAGCGCCTGGCGAGGGTGAGATGGAACTGCCCGCCGATGAGTTCGGCGATGTGATGCTGCCGCCGTTTCGGGCAGACGCTTCCTCGCTTCACCAAGTGGGATTCGAACTTTCCATCATGGGTGATTTGGCCCTGGATGAGATTGGATCGCCCTCTCACGCCTTGAGAGTGCGGCAGGATAACGACTGTTCGGCCCGCGTCGCACTGGCCGCCGAGAAAGATGTTCCAAACCGGGATCTGGTGCTCGATTCACGCTTCAAGTCGGTTCAATCTCACGTGCTCGCGGGCCGGACTCAGGACGGCAAGGGCCACTTCGCCGCAATCGTGCCGTCGTCCGCCTTTGGCGCCTCTTCCGAAGCACCCCGGCGGGTGGTGATTCTGCTCGATCGGTCCGGGTCGATGCAGGGAGATCCTTTATCGCAGGCACGCAAAGCCATCGAGGCATGCCTGGGAGCGCTCTCCGAGACGGACTTGTTTGGGCTTGTCGCGTTCGACACTGACTTGGAAACTTTCCAGCCCGCGCTGGTTCATGGCACGCGCGAAGCACGCGACAAGGCCCACAAGTTCCTGATGCAAGTGGAAGCACGCGGCGGCACTGAGCTGGCCAGGGGCTTTCTCGCGGCGGCCAAACTGTTAAAAGGCGGCGGCGGTGACATCCTAATTCTGACCGACGGCCAAGTCTCGTGCACGGAGAGTATCCTGGCGGATGCGCGATCCGCGGGTGTTCGCTTGCATTGTCTTGGCATCGGCAGCGCGAGCCAGGACCGGTTTCTGGCGCTGCTCGCACGCGAAACCGGCGGTGTCAGCCGCTTCGTTACTCCTCGCGAGCGTATCGACCTTTCCGCGGTCGATCTATTCGCCTCCATCGGACGGCCTGTGGCCTCGGAGCTGAAAGCTGGCGGCAATGTTCAGCCCGAGCCACCTTCGTTCGTATTCAGCGGCACGCCGGTGCTACTGTTTGGCGAAGTCGATGCACTGCGGGACAACCACATCGAACTGAGTTGGAAGGGTGGACGTCTGAACCTGCCGGTCAACTTCAGCGATGGCGACGTCGGCGAAACGGTGCGCCTGCTTCAGGGATCCCGGCTGATTACGGATTGGGAAAGCCGGTATCCGAGCAATGAAGCATTGGCGCGGCTTGAAAAGCGCAAGCAGAGCCGGGTGGCGGCGCGGCTATTGGAGCTGAGCCAGACTTACGGACTCGCCAGCCGCGAGATGTCACTGGTAGCCGTAGTCACGCGCGAGGGCGACCGTCCCGGCGAGCTGCCGGAGACGCGCGTGGTTCCGGTCGGAATGCCGCAAGACACGGCTTTCGGGGCGTACTTCAATCTTCACGACACGGGGAGCTTTAACTTGCCGATGGCTCGGTTCGCCGCGCAGCAGGCCTCTCCGACCGCGGCTTCGCCGATCGATTTTGGCTCCCCGTTTAGGGATGTGAAGGGAGCGCCTTCGTCCGGCGGCTTCAAGGATTTCTTTGCGAGGTTCACCCGGCCGGTAAATTCAGTGCCTGGCCCGGCCCGTGATACGCAAACTGGCGAGGAGATCCTGCTCGAACTGGCTAGCCGCCTGGATTCCGATGGCGGCATGCCTGGAAAGAATAGCGAGTCGCGTGCCAGCGCCACAGTGGTCACTCTGCTGGCGTTTCTTTCGCAAGGGCACACGCCGACAAGCGGCGCGTTCCGCACCCACGTGGCGCGGCTTGTGTCGTTCCTCGATTCGCTATCCGGACTTTCCCGCCAGCAGCAGCAGGTCATCGCGGCGGTGATCAAGCTGGCCCGCAAAGGGACGGCCCCAACCGGAGACTGGATCACAATGTCGAAGGCTTCCGGCCTGCGCTGGAAAGAGGTCGAAGCTGTTGTGATGAGTTCATAGCAGCCCCGCGTACCAGTCGATGACTTGTTGGCCGTACATCAGCACGGCTAGCGCGCCGATGCCGAGGAACGTCCCGAGCGGGAGTGGCGACGTGGCGGAGTCGGCGCGGGTCCAGCGCAGATAAATCAGGCCGACGATAGAACCGAGCACACAACCGGCGATGAGGGTGAGCAGCGTCGGGCGGAGTCCTAGAAAGGCGCCGACCATGGCGAGCATCTTGACGTCGCCGAGGCCCAGGCCTTCGCGGTGGCGCACTTTTTCATAAAGCAAGCCAGCGAGCCAGAGAGTTCCGCTGGGCAGGACGGCACCCACGGTGGCTTCGGCGATGCTGAGAGCGCGCGGCCCCCAGTTCAGGCTCGTTGCGGCTGCAATCGCGTGCGCGCTGGTGTCGGGCACGGCAACGAAGAACGCCAGAACGAATCCGACGCACAAGCCTCCGAGCGTGAACTCGTCGGGTAGGATGAAGAATTCCAAATCGGTAAAAATGAGCGCTATCAGGATGGCGGAAAGCAGACACCCGCGCAGCGCTTCGAGCGAGATGCCCAAATGCCAGACGAAATGCGCGAAGAGCGCTGCCGTCAGCAACTCCACCAGCGGGTAACGCAGAGAGATGCGCCCGTGGCAATGCCGGCACCTTCCGCGCAGCAGCAGGAAACTCAATACCGGAATGTTGTCGTACCAGGCGATTGGCTCCGAGCACAAGGGACATCGCGAACGCGGGCGCACCACCGAAAGATCGTTAGGCCAGCGGTGAATCGTCACGTTCAGGAAGCTTCCGATCAGAAGCCCGAACACGGCGGCGAGCAGAGTTTCAAGCATGCAGCAAGGTCCTGTAAACCTGCAGCGTCTCGCGGACCATTCGCGTCTCGGAAAATCGCATCGCAACAGTCTGACGCGCGCGCTCGCTGAATTGTCGGGTGGGGAGATCGCGGATTGCAGCGGTGACGGCGTTTACGTTGTTCTCGACTAGCAACCCATTCTCGCCATGCGTGATGATTTCTGGAATTCCGCCAACGCGACTCGCGACTACCGGCACGCCCGCTGACATCGCGAGCAGCACCGCCGAGCCGAGTCCTTCGCTCTGCGTCAGATAGAGAAAGCCCGACGCGTGGAACACATCGTGTTCGAGATTGTCCGAACAGAGCAGCTCGCGGCCGGCCGCGCGTGCCGACTTCATCGCGAGCGCCATATCCTTACGCGTATCGTGCGAGCGAGGCGTCACCAGTGGACCGCTGAAATCCGAAAGCGGAAATGCCGGCACACCATCGTGAACGGTTTGGATCTTCTCGGCGGCAACGCCCGCGTCGCGCAGAATTCCGGCGACATAATCGGAAACCGCAAGATAGCGATCGGGCCGGCCGTATTTCCATCGGGAGAAGATGCCGCGCTGAATCGGAAACGCGACACGGCGCGAGACGACCAGCGGACGAACATGTTTTAGCGCAGCCATAGTGTGGGTTCGGGCATCGTGCGCGTGGATCACATCGGCTCTGGGCCAGTCGCCCCAGCTCAACGCGCTCGCTTCGAATCCCTCGACGTGAGCCACATTCAACAGTGGCGAATTACCGCGCGCGAGCAGCGTCGACTGCACGCCCAGTGCGGTAAGTCCACGCATCAATCGCAGCACCTGCCATTGTCCGCCGCGCATCTCCCGCCCGGAATCGAGGTGAAGGATTCGCATAGCGCGCGTCAACTCCGCGGCCGGGCCTTCGCGTATTTCAGGAAAGTATAGACAGCCGCCATACGGGCCAGCGTCAGCCCTTCGACGCCGTCGAGAAAGCCACGTTTGAGCAAATATGTTCGGAAGAAGCTCCAGGATGGATCGACGATGAGCCGGCGCAACCCAACGGCGTCGCCGCGCGCCACGATCTCTTCGGCGGCTAGCGTCGTATAACGATCCAGTGTGCGGAGATGTTCGGAGATGGAATCGCAAGTGAAATGCAGCAGGTTGGAATCCAGATGTCCGACACGGCCATTCACGACGACGCTCTCATGCACATAGTCGCCGGCCCACTGCGCTTTGTTCCGGTCATACAGCCGCACCTTGCGATCGGGATACCAGCCGCTGTGCAGTATCCAACGGCCGCAGTACTGCGCCAGCCGCGGCATGGCGTAGGCGTCAAACTCGGTCCCATTTGTTTTGAGTGCCCAGATCTCCCCTTCCAGCGCTTCGCTCAGAGATTCATCGGCATCGATGGAAAAGATCCAGTCATGTGACGCCAACTCGGCCGCAGCGTTTTTCTGCTTGGCGTATCCCGGCCACTGGCGTTCGACGACCCGCGCCCCGAGGTTGCGCGCAAGCTCCAAAGTCCGGTCGGAGGAGCCGCTGTCGAGAACGACGATTTCATCGCAACAGCGCAAGCTTTCGATGGCGCGCTTTATGTTGCGTTCTTCATTGAGCGTGATGATGGTGGCGGTGATCTTCAAGGCTCTGGCTTACGCATTGCCGATGGGAGCGAGCATGAAGCATAGCAGGAATATCACCAGCGCCAGGGCACCGAGCTTCCGGCGCGCGATGTTGATTTCCGTAAGGTCGTAGATGGCCGGGTGCTTGCGCGCGAACAAAAACAGAAGCGCGGCCCAGAGCAGCCATCCGTGCCAGTAGAACGCGCCGAGCGGGATCAGGAAAATGATAAACAGCCGCGAAATCAGGCGATGCCTTTCGCCGAGCAGCGAATAGAGAATGTGCCCGCCATCGAGCTGGCCGACCGGAAGCAGGTTCAGCGCCGTGGCGAAGAGGCCGATCCACGCGGCGCGCGCCACTGGATGCAGGTAGATGTCGGCCGAAGCGATGCCGGGAAAGATTGCTCGTTCGAGCAGCCACAGCAGCGGCGGCGTCCCGAAAACCACGCTGCCTTGGTTCGCGATGCCGGGGAGAATTTTCGAGAATGCGAGTCCCGCTGACAGAGCCGGCAGCAGGAAGATGAACCCCGCGATTGGGCCGGCAATGCCGATATCGAATAGGATGTTCTTCGAAAAGATGGGCGAGCGAATCCGGATGAAGGCGCCTAGCGTTCCGGTGAATGTGGGGGCGGGTAAAAAATACGGCAGGCTCGCGTCGACGCCGTAATAAACACATGCGATGTAGTGCCCGAATTCGTGTGCCATAAGGATCGTCAGCAGCGTGAGCGAGAACGGCAGACCGCCGAGCAGCACCGACGGATTTTGCCACCAATCCAGAAAGACGTTCATGTCCCGGTCGATTGAAAACGCCGGTAGATTGTGCGCGAAGTTGAACTGCATGCGCGAGCCGACCATGCACGTCGTCATGAGAGTGAGCACGAACAGCAGCGCGTGCAGCCAGAGGCGCTGACGCGAGCGGACGGCGGAGAAGCGCGCGCCGGTCGTCTCGAATCGCGAGACAGGAATACCGGAACCGGGCAAGGGGACCGGGGCTAATTCGTCGGGGAACACAGGCGGCGAGACCGCTTATTGCAGAGTCTGCAACTCCTTACCGGGCTTGAAGCGGACGGCTTTGCCGGGCGGAATGGAGACCTCGGCGCCCGTGCGAGGATTGCGTCCGATTCCGGTTTTGCGAGGCTTCACATTGAAAACGCCGAAGCCGCGCAACTCGATGCGATCGCCGCGTTCAAGCGCCTTTTTCATATGCTCGAAGACCGTTTCCACGGCCATCTCGGCCTTGGTCTTGGTGATGCCGGTTTTGTTGACTACTTCGTTGATGATATCGAGCTTAATCAATTGGGCCTCCGGTTAGCCACGTCAACTTGATGATAAAGTTGAGGTTACATCCATGTCAAGCGACTCCGCCGCACCCTCCGCGCCGCGCATCGATCCGCAGCACTTCCGGCAAGCGTGCGGCAAGTACGCCACCGGCGTCACCATCGTCACACTGTTCGACTCGTTGGGGCAGCCGCATGGGCTAACGGCGAACTCGTTCACGTCGGTATCTCTCGATCCGCCCCTGGTGCTGGTCTGCGTCGATAACAAGGCCGGCATCCTGGCGAACTTTCAAACTGCGGAGCACATGGGCGTCAATATTCTGCGTGAGTCTCAGAAGGATCTGTCGAACCGGTTCGCGGGACGCGGCGAGGACCGATTCGCGGGCATCAAATGGCAGCCGGGCGCGACGGGCGTCCCGATCCTGCCGCAAGTGATCGCGGCATTCGAGTGCGCTATCGTGCAGCGCATTCCCGCCGGTGACCACACCATCATGCTGGGTGAAGTGCAGCACGTCACGTCGCGCCACGGAACGCCGCTCCTTTATTTCAGCAGCCGCTATCACATCCTAGGAACGGCTGAGGAGGGAGTAGACTTTCTGATATGAATCGCCGGCATTTCCAGATGGGTTCGGTAACGGTAGCGCAGAAGGTTTGAGGTATGAGCACGTTAGCATCGGCTGTTTCAGTCGAGGAGTATCTCAAAACCAGCTATCGCCCGGACTGCGATTATCTCGACGGAACAGTCTTGGAGAGGAACGTGGGCGAAGAGAAGCATAGCCGCCTTCATGCTGCGATTGTTTCTTTTTTATTCAATCGCGAGAAGCAACTTGGCATTCGTGTCTATCCTGAGCAGCGCGTACAAGTAAGTCAGCGGAGGTTTCGCGTCCCCGATATTTGCGTGGTTCTGGAGCAGCAGCCCAGAAACGCTATCTTTCGCGAGCCGCCCCTCATTTGCATCGAGATCCTTTCAAAGGATGACACGATGAGCTCGATGCAGGAACGCATCCACGACTACTTGCAGATGGGTGTACCGTCCGTTTGGGTGATCGATCCGGTTGGGCGCTGGGCGAGTTCCTATACCGTTGAGGGCAGCCGCGAAGCGCTGGATGGAGTGCTCAGGGCCGCGGGTGTGGAACTGCCGATTCGCGACCTGTTCGAGATACTGGATTAGTCGCGGTCCATCTCGGCAAAGATCGCGTTGAAGTCGATTTCGACTTGAAAGCCGGCCGCAGTGAACGTCGCGACTTTGTTGGGAACCGGATGATCTCCGCTGGAGCTTACCTCGCAGATCGTGCGTAGCCGTGGGTCGGCGATCCAGATGTGGGGGACGCCGAAGACGACGTAATCCTGGCACTTCTGCACGGTTTCGACGAGCGAATCATCGATGGATAAGATCTCAACCGTTAGAACCGGCGGCTCCATGATCACCGGCGTTTTCTTGTGGCCGGACTCAAGCACGCACACGTCCGGAATGCGGTATCGCTGCGCGCTTACTCGCATGCGCTGTTCGGTAAACGCTCGGAACTTGGGGCCGTACTGGAGGCGAAGGTTGTTGATGTGAGTCGCTAACAGTGATTGAAGAATACTATGGTAGTACTCACCCACGTGGCGCTCCACCAAGCGGCCGTCAATGTACTCGCAGTCCGGCTCGAAGCTTTTGGATAGGTAGGCTTCGAGAGGCGTGAGCAGCGCGGCACTCATACTTTAGATACTAGCGCGAAGCACTCCCGAGCGGCTTGCACCGTCGTGTCGATATCCGATTGAGTATGCGCCGCCGACACAAATAGCGCTTCGAATTGCGAGGGCGGAAGGTAGATACCTCGGTCCAGCATCAAGTGAAAGAAACGCGCGAATTTCTTTGTGTCGGAGCGGCGCGCGGTATCGTAGTCAGTTACCTTATCGCCGGTGAAAAACCAAGTCAGCATGGAGCCGACTCGGTTCACCGTCATGTGTTTGGGCGTACAGGCGGCGAGTTGCGCGGAAGTATTGTCCAATGACGTGTACGTTTCGGGATGAGACTTCAGGTGCCGTAGCATCGCGAGCCCGGCGGCTACCGCGAGCGGGTTTCCCGACAGCGTGCCGGCCTGATAGATGGGGCCGCTCGGAGCGACATAACTCATGATGTCCGCGCGCCCGCCATACGCCGCGATCGGGAGGCCGCCGCCGATTACCTTGCCCATGGTAGTGAGGTCGGGCGTGATGTCGTAAAGCTGCTGCGCGCCTCCGGGAGCGACCCGGAACCCAGTCATCACTTCATCGAAAATGAGCAGCGCGCCGTTGCGCGTGCACAGTTCACGGAGGCCCGCAAGGAAGGCAGCGGCAGGCGCCACGCACCCCATGTTTCCGGCGATGGGTTCAACAATAACAGCGGCGATCTGGTCTTTTTGCGCCTGGAACGCGGCTTCAACCGCGTCGAGGTTGTTGTACGGCAGCGCCAGCGTGGTATCGCTGAAGCCCTTGGGAACGCCCGGGGAATCCGGCAGGCCCAGCGTCGCAACGCCGGACCCGGCTTTCACCAGAAGCGAATCTACGTGACCGTGGTAGCAGCCTTCAAATTTTATGGTGATGTCACGCGACGTGAAGCCCCGCGCCACGCGCAATACGCTCATGGAAGCTTCGGTGCCGGAGTTCACGAGCCGCACCATCTCAACCGACGGCACGAATTCGCGAATGAGTTCGGCGAGTTCGATCTCCTGTTCCGTGGGAGCGCCGAAGCTGGTGCCAATCTCGAGCGCGGCCGATAATGCATCGATCACCGGGGGAAACCGGTGCCCGCAGAGAAGCGGGCCCCATGAGCCGACATAGTCGATGTATTCGTTCCCGTCTACGTCGAAAATCCTCGAACCCTGCCCGCGCGCGATAAAACGTGGCGTGCCGCCGACGCTGCGGTAAGCACGGACAGGCGAGTTGACGCCTCCCGGGATCGACAGCCGGGCCCTCTCAAAGAGCTGTTCAGAACGAGTTTGCATGAAATTCGACTACAACCCAGCGCCGTCTTTTTCGGGCGTGGCGTGCGGCACAAGCCGGCTGAACCCGAAGCTCATCGCGATTTCGAAAAGGCTGCCATTCAGATTCTGCAGCAGCCGCCGCTTCAGTCCCACATAACTTTGCGTGCCGGCGAAAAGATCCTGCATCACGGAACGAAATCGCGGGCTGCGCCGGGTGAACTGCACCATGCGCGCCGGCACCGTTCCGAACATAAAGTTTCCGTGGAAGATGCGCTTGGCCAGGCGCGAGCCGAACTCGAGATCGCCGCCGAAATCGCGACGCAGCAGACGGCGGTAAGCCTGTTCCGTGAAGCCGCCGATTTCACTGACGAGCGAGCGGGCGGCCAAATCGGCAGAACGCAAAGCATAATAGAGGCCTTCGCCGGTGATCGGATCGACTAACCCCGCGGCATCGCCGACCGCAAGCCACCCGTCACCAGCGACGCGGTTGCGCTTCCATGCTGGCGTATCGAGACACGGCAGCAGATGGCTATAGAACGGAGCGCCTTGCGATGAGATGTCTTTCTCGCGCATGTAGGTATCGAGGCGGCGGCGTAACGACGACGCAGGCTCGCCTTTGCCGCAGATGCCCACCGACAAATGTCCGCAGCGCGGAAATACCCAGATGTAGCCTTCGAGCTCCGGCAGAAATTGAATGTCGATCTGGTCACGCTGAGCGGGCACATAGTAGCCGAGCGCCGCCATGGTGTCCTGCGCGCTCAACTTGGTGCCCACCTCGCGCAGTGAGTTGCGGGCTCCCGTCGCGACCACGCAGAAATCTGTGTCGATGGTGCCGTGCTTGGTGCGAAGCTGCCACCCTGAGTCGCGGCGGTTCATGCCCAGAATACGGGTTTGCTCGATCTGCGCGCCGGCGCGCGATGCACGGTCGAGGAGCATGCGGTTCAAGTCGAGGCGCGAATAAATAAGCAGCGGTTCATCGAGCTGCAAGGTAACCGTGCCCCCGCGCGGCGCCGTCAGGGTGGTCTCTCGAACGAATTTCTTGGGCGTGTCGTTGTCCAGAAGAAACGGATATTGATGGTACGCCTTGTACGTGAGACCGCCGCCGCACGGCTTCTCCCATGCAAGCTTCTCGTCGATAACGACCGTCTGAAGACCCGCCGCGGCTAACTGTGCAGCGGCAAAGGCGCCCGCGGGACCGCCGCCTAAAACCGCGACTCGCTTCATTGGGGCGTGCCGGGGGTGCCACCGCCAGCCGGAGCGCCCGTAATGGGAGGATGCCCCGCGGGGAGCTGACCACCGGGGGCCGCCTGCATCTGTCCGCCCTCGCCCGGCATCTCGCGCGCGCCCTGCTGGTGCCGGCTCATATCGGCTTGCGAGCGGCCTTTCACTTCCCACGCGTCGCCTTTTCGCTCGAGATCGTAGCGGAAAGTCACGCCCGAATTCGCGCCGCCGCCCTTGGGCACAAACGAAACGACCGCTTGCGCCTCTTTCCCGCGGAAGCTCACGGAAGTCACGTTGACGTCCATCGCATTGATATCCATTCGCTTAGCGACGTACGTCACGATGCCCTTCTGAACCGCTTCGGTAGTGTCGATCTTATTGCCCCCGCATGCTATAGAAAAGATCAGGGCCGCTGCGATTACGAGCGTTTTCACGTTTTGATTATACCCGCGACCATCGCCTGGACGAGCCCCTCCACCGTATAACTGGATGCCTCCACACTGACTTCGATGCCAAATCGACGGGCCGTTTCGGACGTTACCGGTCCGATGGTGGCAGTTTTCACACCGGCTAGATCGCGGGGACCGATGACGCTCATCAGATTCTCAACCGTGGAAGAACTGGTGAAGGTAATCCAATCGGGGCGCGGCTTCCGCCCGAAGACTTCGCGCGCGCGATCCGCGAGGTCACTGGGACGCACGGTTCGGTACGCTTCGACAACGTCCACGATCGCGCCGCGGCGGGCCAACTCGGCAGGCAGCACATCGCGAGCTACAGCCGCGCGCGCGAGCAGGATGCGGCGGCCACTCACGTCGACGGGCGCGAAAGCCTCAAGCAGGCTCTCAGCGACGTATTCCCGCCCCATCAGATCCACCTTCAGAAGCAGCGCTTCGAGGGACGCGCGGGTGCCTGGACCGATGGCGCAAAGACGGCCGCGAATGGCCCTCAGATCGAGGGGTGAGCGGCGCAGATGTTCAAGAAAATGCTCAACCCCGTTCGCGCTGGTGAATACGAGCCAATCGTATTCGGGGAGATGCGCAATGGCGGAATCGAGGGCGGCCGGGTCGGCTGGGGGCTGAATTTCGATGGTTGGCAGCTCGATGGTTCTGGCGCCAAACGCATGCAAGTGACGCGTCAACGCAGCGGTCTGGTGTGCAGCCCGCGTCGTCACCACGGTCTGTCCGAAGAGGGGCAACCGTCTATACCAGCCAAGTTTTCCGGCGAGTAAGACCACGTCTCCCACGATGATTGTGGCCGGCGGTTTCAGGTCGGCGGAAGCAATCAGACCGGGCAGCGTCGCGAGCGTGCCGGTGACCACTTCCTGATCGGGACGCGTTCCCCAGCGCACCGCGGCCGCCGGGGTTTCTGGCGCGCGGCCGTTCGCAATCAGCGCGGTTGCAATCGAAGGAAAGGTCGTCAGCCCCATCAGAATCACGAGAGTTTCGGCCGCGCCAACCTTCTCCCAATCAATCCGCGCAACCTCATGGCCGCTGACAAATGTAACTACCGAGGTGTGTTCGCGGTGGGTGAGCGGGATGCCTGCATACGCCGCAACACCGAGGGGCGAGGTGACGCCAGGAACGATCTCAAAATCGAGCCCGGCATCGGCGAGCGCCTCGGCCTCTTCTCCGCCGCGCCCAAAAATTAGCGGATCGCCGCCTTTCAACCGCACAACTGAGAGCCCGCGGCGCCCCCGGTCGATCAGCATGGCGCAGATCTCATCCTGCGTGAAGGCGTGGTCCGATTTCTTTTTGCCGACGTAGAGCTTCTCCGCATGTGGCGGTGCGAAATCGATCAACGCGTGCGCGGCCAGGTTGTCGTACAGCACGCAATCCGCGTGCTGCAGGAGCTGAAGACCTTTCACGGTAATGAGATCCGGGTCGCCGGGACCCGCACCGACGAGATAAACCTTGCTCATAAGGCGGAATCGAGTTCCGGAGTTGCGCCCGAATCCAGGATCTCGCGTGCACCGCGCGCCAGCAGGGTAGCACCAACCTGGCGGCCCAGTTGAACCGGCCGGCTCAGCGTATCGGTGCTGATCGCGTGGATTACGCGGCTGCCATCGGGCGCGATCACCGTGGCGGTGAGGTGTAAATCGGTGTCTTCCACGTCGGCATAAGCCCCGATGGGCACTTCGCAACCGCCGCCCAAGGTGGCAAGCAGCGCGCGCTCCGCCGTAATGGCGAGGCGCGTCCAGGGATGGTCGAGCGGGGCGCAGATATCGAAGGCCTCGCCATGTTCACGAGTCTCGATCGCGAGCGCGCCCTGGCCGACCGCCGGGCACATCGCCTCCGGCGGAAATACTTGGGTGATACGTTCGCTCAGGCCGAGGCGGTTGAGGCCGGCGGCCGCGAGGATCACGGCATCGTACTGACCTTCGTCTAACTTCCGCAGACGCGTATCCACATTACCCCGGATTGACTCCAATACCAGATCCGGGCGCAGCCGCCGAAGCTGTGCGGAGCGCCGTAGCGAACTGGTGCCCACTTTGTCCCCCGGCTCGAGCTCACTGAGGCGCTTGCCCACCATCGCATCGAACGGGCTCTGCCGCTGGGGCGTCGCCGCGATGATCAGGCCGGGCGGAAGTTCAGTCGGCAGGTCTTTCAGACTGTGAACCGCAACGTCGATTTGACCCGAAAGCAGCGCTTCTTCGATCTCTTTAGTGAATAACCCTTTGGTGCCCGCCTGTTTTCCGGCCTGATTCAGCGGGACGCTGGAGATGGTATCCCCAGTGGTCTTGATGATTTCAATACGCGACTTTACCCCGCGAGCCTCCAGCCGTTCCTGAATATACTGCGCCTGCCAAAGCGCCAAAAGGGAACCGCGAGAACCGATCACCAACATGTGTGATTCCAGTGTAAAACCGTTTGGGCTCGGGCCGGGTCCCGCGGTTAGTGGCTGACAATAGAAGTAGCTATGAAGATTCTGATTCTGGCTCTTGCGCTTTTCGTAATGGGGATTGGGTATGGCGCGCCAGCAGGGAGTAAAGCGGCCGTTCTTACGAGGCGTGCTCTTTTAGACCCAAACCACACCCACCCGGCACCCGGAACTTCAATCATCCGGTTCGGGGAAGTCGACAAAGGAATCTACCGAGGCTCGGAGCCGAAGAACAAAGCGGATTTCCGGTTCCTGCAGTCAAAACATATCAAAACGATCGTCAACTTAGAGTTCTGGCCGCTTTTGTCCTACACGGAGGAGCACAAGGCAAAAAAATACGGAATGAGGTTTATCGAGGCCACCATCAACGGTTCGCCGGTTGCCCCTTCGGAGTACCACGTCGACCGGATCCTGGCAACCTTGCGCGACAAGCGATACCACCCGATCTATTTTCATTGCGTACTGGGGCGGGACAGAACCGGTTTAATCGCGGCGTTATACAAAATGTACTATTTGAGAGTGCCTCAGGAGCAAGCCTGGCGCGAGATGCTGGCCTACGGATATAAGGATTCCTGGACGCTGGGAGGGCTTAAAGGCTATCTCCGGACTCATCCGCGGCCTCCGCGAGCCTTGGCATCGGCCAAGCCGCTTGACTAAATCCGCGTTATTTGTGCAGGGCGGCAGGCGGCAGCACTTCTTTGTATGCACTTGCCAGCGTTGTGAGCACCTGGGAAAAGACAATATCGTCCGAAGCCGAAGCGGAGTGCGTGGGTGCCAGCTCCCCCGCCGCCGCGTCGGTTTTTAGCGCCTGAAGGCGCAGATAGGGCAGCACAGCGCGGCCCGGCAACGCTTTGCTGTAGAAGAACCCCTGCAGTTCATCGCAATTCATGGATCGCAAGAGCTGACTTTGTTCGCGTGTCTCCACGCCTTCCGCGACCACCTGGAGCCCGATTCGATGGGCCATCTCAATCACCGAACCCAGCACTGAGGGCATTTCTCCAAATTCTCTGCTGACGAAGGCATGATCGAGCTTTACGATGTCCGCTGGCATGGCCTGGAGATAACTCAAAGAGGAATAACCCGTGCCGAAGTCATCCAGCGCGATTCGCACGCCAGATTCGCGCAGCCGCACCATGTGTTCGCTGCCCTGCCGGATGTCTTGCAGGAGTACGGATTCGGTGAGTTCCAGAATCAGGAAAGATGGATTAAGTCCCGTTTCGCTTACGATCGCAGCGACGAAATCGGGGAAACCCGGCATCTCGAACTGCACCGACGAAACGTTGACAGAGACACGAAGCTGCCCAAAACCCGACGCGTGCCACCTTTTGCAAGCTTTGCAGGCTTCCCTCAACACCCATTCACCCAGGCTGACGATGAGCCCAGTCTCCTCCGCCAGAGGGATGAATTCGCCCGGGCCGATGGTGCCATAGAGCGGATGCGTCCACCGCATCAGGGCTTCGAAACCGAGAACCTGCTCATCATTACCCACTTGCGGCTGGTAGTTAACGGCGATCTGCCCGAGCGAAAGCGCCTGGTACAGATCTTTGGTCAGAATCTCTATGCTGCGCTCCCTTTGCAGCACCTTTGGGCAGAAAACAGCCCAGCGGTTGCGGCCGCGCGCTTTGGCCTCGTACATGGCATGGTCCGCGGCTTCCTGCAGACAGGGCAGGTCTGCGCCGTGCTCGGGATATAACGCGATTCCCACACTGGCGCTGAGCAGCATCTCGTTTCCGCCCACGTGGAACGGCTGGTTGAACGCCGCGAGCAGCCGGTCCCCAATCTTTTCGGCTTGCTCCGAATCTTCTGTCGTCTCGACCACCACGATAAACTCGTCGCCGCCGATTCGAGCAAGCGTGTCGCCGGCGGGAAGCACCGTCGAGATCCGCTGGCCGACCTGGATCAACAGTTTGTCGCCGACCGAGTGACCCAAAGTGTCGTTGACCTGCTTAAACCTGTCCAGATCCAAAAAGAGAACGGCGCCGCGCGACCCCTTTATGCGCGAACCGTGCCCTCCAAAGCAGCGGGCGAAATTAATCTGCAGGAGGCGGCGGTTGGGCAGCCCGGTGAGCGCGTCATAAAATGCGCCGAACGACAATCGCGCCTCGCGCCTCGAGATTTGCCACATCTCAGCGATGCCGCGTTTGCAGGACCATATCAGGAAAAAATCTTCAAAAGCCACCCACCAGGCGTGCTCAGCGAATCGCCACGGGCTTACGGTTGATACGCCATACATGGCCTGCGGCCACCAGATTCCGCCTGCAACATGGTCGATTGCGGTAACCACGGACGCCGTCACCAGTACGCGCCAGTCGCGGTAAAACGCGAGAAAGGCCAGCGAACCGAAAACCTGGAAATGAGATTCGATCCGCCCCCCGGAAACGTCGATCACCAGGACGGACATGAGCATCTGGCAGACGGCGATCACGTGGCGCGTGAGCGTTGACGACGGACAGAGCCAGGCCAGCAATACCGGCGCGAAGACGATGGCGGGGCCAGCCAACACCGCCGTCCACACTTGCGGATGGACGTTATTCTGAGGTCGGCTCCCAATTCGAGAAAAATACATTGCGGTGGCGATCGCACCACACCACTCCACAGCTAAGAGGCAGGCGAGCAGACGATCCACATTCGCCATCAATGCGTTCTGCGAAAGGGCAAGATATTCGCGAGTTTTCTCCTCGATCGCCGGCGAGTCGGCGATGTCCCAATCGGTCATAGATCGTCTTCCAAAGACATAATCGGGTCCTCGAGCAACCACTCTAAACAGTATCGACACCTTGCGCCGGATTCTTTAGGATCCAGCGATGAGCCGGTAGCTGGTTCCGGTCTATTCTAGGGAGGATGCCCAAGATCAAGCGGGTGCTTATCAGCGTGACCGACAAGAACGGGATCGTCGATTTCGCTCGCCAACTAACTGAATTCCAAGTAGAAATCATCTCGACCGGCGGCACAGCCAAGCTGCTGCGCGAAACCGGGATTTCCGTTCGCGACGTCTCCGAAGTCACCGGATTCCCGGAGATGCTGGACGGGCGCGTGAAGACCATGCACCCGGTGATCACCGGCGGCATTCTCGCCAAGCGCGACAATCCCGCTCACCGCCAGGCGCTGGCCGAACACTCAATTACACCTATCGACATGGTGGTGGTGAATCTGTATGAGTTTGAAAAGGTCGCGGCCAAAGCGGGCGCAGCCCTGCATGAGTTAATCGAAAATATCGATATCGGCGGGCCCACCATGATCCGTTCGGCGGCCAAAAATTATCCCGACGTAGCAGTGGTGGTTTCGCCCCTGGAGTATAGTGCCATTCTCGAAGAAATGCGGGCGAATTCCGGCGCGCTTTCACCGGAAACTCATTGGCGATTGGCCAAGCAGGCGTTCCGCACAACGGCGGATTACGACCGGGCGATCAGCGCGCGCCTTGCGCTGGTGGACGGGAGCCCCGGGCCGATGCCCGCCGTGCTCGATGTCCACGCCGCCAAGCGCATGGATCTGCGCTATGGTGAGAATCCCCATCAGGCAGCGGCGCTCTATGGCAGCGGCTCGGTCGGGATCGCCGGCGGCGAGCAGTTGCATGGCAAGGAGTTGTCATATAACAACCTGGTGGACCTCGATGCCGCGTGGCTGCTTGCCAACGAATTTGACCGTCCCGCGGCGGCCATCGTCAAACATTCCAATCCGTGTGGGTGCGCCGAACAGGAAACACTCGCCGAGAGTTACCGTAAGGCGCTCGAGTGCGATCCCATCTCAGCCTTCGGAGGGGTGATTGGTTTCAACCGCGATGTTGACGAAGAAACGGCGCAAGAGGTGTCGAAGACTTTCATTGAAGCCATCGCCGCGCCCGGCTTCTCCGAACCGGCGATTCGAATTCTCACGGGCAAGAAGAATTTGCGCCTGCTCAGAATAACCATGGCCCCCGAGTCGCTGGCCGTCAAGAGCATCTCGGGCGGGTATCTGGCACAGACCGAAGACATCCACAAGCTCGAGCCGAAGACCGCTGAAGTGAAGACGCGGCGCGCGCCCACCGAGGCCGAGTGGGTAGCGCTCGATTTCGCCTGGAAAGTCGCCAAGCACGTGAAGTCGAACGCAATTGTCTATGTGCGCGCCGGCCAGACGGTCGGCGTAGGTGCGGGTCAGATGAGCCGCGTGGATTCCGTGAAGATCGGCGCTGCCAAAGCGGTGCTGCCGCTCATCGGGAGCGTGGTGGGGTCCGATGCCTTTTTTCCTTTTCCGGACGGACTGGAAGACGCGGCCCGCAACGGCGCGACGGCATTCATTCAGCCGGGCGGGTCGGTGAAAGACCCTGAGGTAATCGCGGCCGCGGACCGGCTAGGCGTCGCTATGGTGTTCACAGGGGTGCGGCATTTCCGGCATTAAGGCGGGGGCTGGCAAGTGTATTTGATGGAGCGCCCTACCGACGACCGGGTGCGCCGCTTCATCGACGCCCAGCGCCAATGCATCGTGTCCTACGGCGACCTTTCCGGCTTCAAGCTGGATCGTAACCGCGTTCAGCTCGGCACCGGAGCGGCGGTTTTCGAGCGGGCGCGCGCGGCCATCACGCATTGGAAAATGTTCGACCTTGGTTGGGTCGAGCTGTGCTGGCCGGACGCACCCATCGATTACGGAACTGTGGTGGCGCTTCGGGTCGCGCATTTGGGTTTCTGGTCGCTGAATGCGTGCCGCATCGTCGAGGTCATCAACAAAGATGGCCCGGTGCGGCGATTCGGATTCTCCTATGGCACCCTGCCCGAGCACGCCGCGCGTGGCGAGGAGACTTTTTTCGTCGAATGGAATTCGAAGGACGATTCGGTCTGGTATGACGTAACCGCTCACTCGAAGCCGAATGCACTCGCCCGTTTGGGATATCCGGTAACGCGCCGCCTGCAAAAACGCTTCGCGCGCGAATCGCTCGAGTGCATGATCCGAGCGACGAGGGAGTGAACGTTCTCTGGTTAGAACTTCCGGCCCTATCAATTAGCTGTCCCATATTTCTCATCCGTGACGCTTACAGATTTGAAGCAAGCGGCCGCAAGGCACTTAGCTATCTAATCCAGAGGCTGAGAAGTGTCGAATCTGAACTGTGGGGCGCTGCTGTTGTTACTGGCACTGAGCTTTCAGGCGATGCTATCGGCGGCCTCGGCGCCGATTATGAGAGTTCGCGTTTACGATCGATCGGGGCTGCCGCAATCAGATCTTAAGCAAGCTGTACAAGAACTCATTTCTATCTTTCGTTCCGCTGACATTCCGGTCCAAGTACAAAATTGTTCGGACGCGGATGCATGCGACGAGGATCTGGGTGTAAATGAAGTTTCAATACGGATGCCGCGCATGGATGGCCCGGTGGATCTCAAGCGGGTCGAATTAGCGTCCGATCCGAAGCGGCTCGGGCTGGCCTTTGCCGGTCGGGCGGGCACACTGGCAACAGTTTATGCTGACCGAGTCGGGAAAGCAGCGGAACGGGCGGGCGCGAATGCCGACAAAGTGCTCGGTCACGTGATGGCGCACGAGGCGGCGCACCTGTTCGGGCTAGTTCATTCAGCAAGCGGGATCATGCGGGCTGGCTGGACCGATGACGACTACCGCACCATGGCCGAAGGGCGCATGTTCTTCATGCGAGCCGAATCGAGGACGATTCGAGCCCGTCTTCGCGCCAACTCTAACGCCGGAAGCTTGATCGCTTCCGCCGGAAGAAATTCAGGCCGGTGATTCCGCGAAGCGTGCGGATTGTTTTCGCCACTCCGCGGCTTTCGCCGCTTTGCCCCATGCTTGATAAAGTTGCACGATCCATTCGCGGGCGCGGTCCAGATGATACATATCCGGAACTCCCATTCGGTCCTTTCGTTCCAACATCCCCCGGTAGCCAGGGGGTCTATCTCGAACGGGTAACGGACACCACATAACGGGGGCGTTGGCGGAGTGGGTGCCGTTTTCTTCGGCATTACATTTCCGTGCAGGAGATTGCATCGTGCTTTTGCGCGTGAAGCACGCCGCTGACCCGGTCTGCCAGTTGACGGGAGGTGAACGGCTTCGGCAGGACGCCCGCAATGTCCAGACCGGAAAATTCCCGATGGGCTTCCTCTTCGCTAAACCCGCTGCAAATCAAAATAGGGACCTTTATTCCGGATGCCCTGATCTGCTGCATCACCTGCTTGCCGCTCATCCCTGGCATACTCAGATCGAGGACGACAAGTGAAACCGGAGCTTCTTCTTTGTCCAGAACTATCCGGATGGCCTGTTCTCCGCTATCGGCAAGGAGAACCTTAAAGCCGCTGTTTTCCAGACTTAATTTAGCAATGCGGCGGATCATCAGTTCGTCGTCCACCACCAGGACCGTGCGCGCGGCGCTTATCTTTACGGGTATGGGCGGTGCAGGGGCTTCATGATCGTGATGTGGCCTGGAGGAGGCCGGCAGATAGATGCGAAAGGTCGAACCGCGCCCCACGGCGGTCCGTATTTCCAATGCGCCTTTCTGCGTCCTCAAGATCCCTTCGACGGCCGACAGGCCGAGGCCCCGTCCAGTAAACTTGGTCGTAAAAAACGGATCAAAAACCTTCGCCTTTGTGGCTGCGTCCATTCCACAGCCGCTGTCCTGGACCTCCAAGAGAATATAGGCGCCAGGCTTCAGATTGCCGCCGATCAAATCGATCTTTTCTATCGCGGATGCGACCAGGTCCAGCAACTCAGTTTTCACCGTCACCGACCCCCCCGTCGATTCATCAATCGACTCGGCGGCATTCAGGACCACGTTCATCACTACCTGTTGCATCTGGCTTGAATCGGCTTCCACCGGCGGCAGGTCCTGACGTGTTTCGATGGTAAGTTTCACAGACTTCGGGATGGAACCCTTGACCAAGTCGCACGTCCTTCGAACCAGTTCATTGATATCGATCTGTTCGATTAAGAATTGCCCTTTGCCCGCGTATGCCAGCATTTGACGAGTAAGTTGCGCTGCGCTCTCCCCGGCACTGACTATTCCACGGATGATCTCCTGAAGAGAATGGGTGCCTGGCAGGATGTCGGCCGCATAGCTTGCTCCGCCAAGAATCGGGACCAGCAGGTTATTGAAATCGTGCGCGATGCCACCAGCCAGTATGCCAAGGCTTTCCAGCTTCTGTTTGGTGAACAATGCCACCTCGGCCCGCTTTTGATCTTCAATGTCAGTGCTTGTGCCAAACCATTTGACGACTGACCCACTCTCGGCGCAGATAGGCGCCGCGCGGGAAAGATACCAGCGGAAGCCGCCGCCTGAAACATCTCTGAGCCGATGCTCAATCTGAAATGCCGACCCGGACCGCAGGCCAGCCGACCAGGCCTGGAGGAATCGATCCCTGTCGTCGGGGTGCAGCAGTGCCGGCCACCCCGCCTGGTTGAAGGTGATCAGGTCGATGCCGAGCGCTTCCAACCATTTTGGGTTCGCAAAATCGAGAGTGCCGTGCGGAGTGGCGGTCCAGACAATCTGAGGAATCGCTTCGATCAGGCCCCGATATTGCAGTTCGCTGGCTTTTCGCTGAACGATCTCTGCCTGGAGTTGCGCGTTCAGCGTCTCGGCCACTTCCGCGAGTTCATGCTGCCGAACGGAACGGATCACCAACGCCTCGTTCATGGCAGTCGCTTGCCTGTGAAAAGGCGTCGTCTCCGTCACCTGGATCATGATACCGACGCGGTGGCTGGCAGCCGTAAACACGGGCCACAGGATGTAGGACCGAAAGAAACGATGGGAAGCAGATTCTTCCTGCCCCACGTGGGTTTCGGCTTTCCCGATCTGGTAAACCCGGTCAAGAAGTGAAAGGAGGTGGTTGCTCTGCGGCACGGCATTGGCGAACGAATCTCCGATCAGCTTTTGCTTTGACTCCCCTGTGAGCAGGCAAAAGGCCGGATTCGCATAGCGAATGATGTGGCCGCTACCCGCTACGAAGGCCATCGGCACCGGCGAGGCATCGACCGTGGCGCGGCAGAAATCGGGCGGTTTTTCGTCCCCGTGGATGGGTGCCTCTATGATCATGGGTCGTTGCCGAAATTATTAGATTGACATAAAGACTAGTCCATTTGCGCGCCGACGTCCAACTTGAGTCTTATCCAATGCGAGATGAGCCTGAAGCAGGAGTTCGTTTCCAACACAAGATGAGCCTGAAGGGATGGGGAATAGGCATGCTGGAGATTGATTGTCAGGGTGCAAGATCGAGAGCGATTGAGCCTGGAACAGATTCGGGCGTTTGTGGCGGCGA
>JBBROU010000047.1:0-36297 GCA_038229055.1 Bryobacterales bacterium
GCCTCGCTTCGCGCGGCCTCACTCCGCTCCGCGCCAGATGGGGCAGAACCGTTTACTTGCTCTTTCATGGAGAATTCCTTCTCCGCCCTCTACAGTAAATGCCGGGCAGGAAGGCGTCTCATCGATCTTGGCACAGAGGGAATCGCATTACGGACGCAGGCTGACGCATTAACATATTTTCACGTACTCGGGCCCGTTTGCAAAAGCCGAAAGGACGCGCCCAAACGCGAGCGGAACGCCGCCACCAGCACGTTCGTATCAACCACGACCTCGATCACATTCAGATGCTCTCACGGGGACTGATTAAAAATTCTGGTGAGCCGGGCGGGGCTCGAACCCGCGACCACCGCATTAAAAGTGCGATGCTCTACCAACTGAGCTACCGGCTCGATACAGGAGGGAAAAAGACCGCTTTGGTTAGCGTAACACAGCCCTTCGGCACACCCCGCGCTTCCCGGCACGCTGCTATAATCCCCGTATCAGCCGCAAGCGCGCGCGAACGTGGCGGAATTGGCAGACGCTCTGGATTTAGGTTCCAGCGCCCGCAAGGGCATGGGAGTTCGACCCTCCCCGTTCGCACCACAACTTACCTAAATCGATTCCGGATTCTCCACGCTCCGCTCACTAACCACATTCCCCGTGTTCAACAATCCCGCAGGTTCAAAGAGCAGCACAGTCACCTCATCTTCCGCTACCGGCCGATGCTCCACGCCGCGCGGCACCACAATCATTTCACCTTCTTCGATCCACTCCTCATGCGTGCGGAACTGCATGCGGAATCGCCCCCTGTGCACCAGAAACAACTCATCGGCACCCGCGTGGTGATGCCAGACGAACTCGCCTTTGAACTTCACCAGCTTCACTTCCTGGCCATTCAAGCGCGCGATGATGCGCGGATTCCAGTAGTCCCCGAACGCACTCGCCTTTTCGGCAAGATTGATCTTCATCAGGCTACACGTCCGATGGGTCTTCCAGATACGTGTATCCGTGCAGGCCGTCCTCGTAAAAGCGCAGCAGGCGCCCGGATTCCTCGTATCCGATGCGGCCTTCGCGCACCGCGGTTTCCACATCGCGCCGCAGTTGCGAGATCAGCGTCTCGGCCTTGAACTGAACATAGTTCAGAGCTTCGCGCACCGTATCGCCCTTGATCACGGCGTCCAGAATCACGTCGTTATTTTCTCCGAGCCGCACGTGAACGGCGTTGGTGTCACCGAACAGATTGTGCATGTCGCCCAGAATCTCCTGGTACGCGCCCACCAGAAACGCTCCGAGATAATAAGCGTCGCCTTCGTACTTATGCAGCGGCAGCGTCTTCTTCACGTCGCGCCGATCGATGAATTGATCGACCTTGCCGTCGGAGTCGCACGTAATGTCGCCAAGCACCGCATTGTGCAGCGGCTTTTCATCCAGGCGATGAATCGGCATGATCGGGAAAAGCTGCTTGATCGCCCAGCTATCCGGCATGCTCTGAAAAAGTGAGAAATTGCAGAAATAAGTGTCTGAGAGCGCCGCGTCCAGGCCTTCCAGATCCTCCGGCATATAATCCAGCTCGCGCGCGAGTTTCTGAACGCGGCGGCAGATGGCCCAGTAGAGATTCTCGGCGAGGCACCGCTGATCGACCGGCAAGTAGCCGAGGCTGAAAAGGTTGAGCGCCTGATCCAGCGCTTGTTGCGCATCATGGAAACTTTCGAGCAGATTGCGGCTCGATACCGACCGGTGCGTCTCTTGCAGATCGATCAGCGGCTGTTCGGGCTCGGGCGGCAGCTCGAAGATCATATCCTCCTCGCCCAATCCCGCCACGCCTAGCACATTGAAAACGAGAACGCTGTGATACGCGGCAATGGCACGCCCGCTTTCCGTGATGATGATCGGATGCTGCACGCTCGCTTCGTCGCAGACGTTTTGGATGTGATACACCACGTCGTTCGCGTATTCCTGCAGGGTGTAATTCACGCTCGATTCGAAGTCGGTTTGGGAGCCGTCGTAATCCACGCCCAGGCCGCCGCCGACATCGAGGTAGCGCAAGCCGGCGCCGACGCGCTTCAGTTCCGTGTAGAGCCGCGCCGCCTCATTCACCGCGCCCTTAACCTGGCGGATGTTGGTGATCTGGCTGCCCAGATGGAAGTGCAGCAGCGCCAGGCAATCTTCCATGCCCAGCAGCTTCATCTCTTGCACCGCGCGCATTAACTCGCTGGTGGTGAGTCCGAATTTTGAGCGGTACCCGCCGGACGACTTCCACCGTCCCGAGCCGCGGCTGGCTAGCTTCACGCGCATGCCGATCACGGGCCGCACGCCGACCTTTTCCGCATACTTCACGATGAGCGCGAGCTCGGTATACTTCTCGACCACGGGAATGATCTGGCGGCCCATCTTCTGCGCCAGCATCGCCATCTCGATGTACTCGTCGTCCTTGAAGCCGTTACAGATGATCGGCGTATCGTTCCCCGCCAGCGCCATCACCGCCAGCAGTTCGGGCTTGGAGCCCGCTTCCAAACCGAAATTGAAAGGCTTGCCGAATTCGAGAACCTCCTCGACTACCTGGCGCTGCTGGTTGACTTTGATAGGGTAAACGCAGCAGTAGCTGCCCTGGTATTTGTGTTCGCCGATGGCGGTCTGAAATGCGCTGTGAATCTCGCCCAGGCGGTGCTTCAAAATCTCCGCGAAGCGCACCAGTATCGGCAGCGATATACCGCGTAGCACCAGCGTGTCGATCAACTTCTTGAGATCGATGAAACGCGCCGCGTCCTTTTCCGGATGCACCTGCACATGCCCGTTCTCGTTGACGGAGAAATAGCCCTTGCCCCAACTCGCGACGTCATAAAGCTCGCTGGCGTCGACGGCGCCCCAGCGATCTGTAGGTTCCAACACGGAACCTTTACGGCCATTTTTTTCCAATTCAATGCCTCACGAATTTCAGTGTCCTTCGGTTTGGAGGAATGGGCAAGTAAAAATGTGTTTCACTTCAGCTTGCTCAGGATGCGATCGTGAATCCAGTGTTCGTCCCACCACTCAACCGGGTTCACCTGGACGCCGTCCACCTGCATGGTGTAGTGCAGATGGTCCCCGCCGGCGAGGCCCGTGGAACCGCTCTTGCCGATGATCTGCCCCTTCTTCACCATGTCGCCTTTTTTAACCAGAAATTCACTCAAGTGCCCATAGATCGCCTGCAATCCGTAACCGTGATCGATGACAATGCAGTTGCCGTAAATTCCCATATCGTCGGCCCACAGAATTCGCCCATCGTTCGACGCCGGAATGGGCGTGTGGCTCGTCACGGCAAGATCGAAACCGAGATGAACCTGCTCGTCCACCTTCTTCCCCTTGTAGATATAAGCGCGCTTGTCGGCGAAGGCGGCTTCCACCTGCGAGTTCCCTAATTGACGGAAAGGACCCGACCAGAGCAGTTTCGGTTCACTTTGCAGGCGAAGATCTGCCAGCGCTTTATTGTTCTTGACGCGCATTTCGCGATTGATCTTCAGAAATCGCGGCAGCAGGTCTCCGCTGGAAACAGTGTTGGTCGCCTGTTCGATCTGCGTGACCACCTTTTCGAGAAACGCATCGGTGATCTCGATGTCGCGGGAACGGAATTTCTTCGGGAAAAGCTTGAACCAGAACTCCGTAGTCGCGAGCGCGCCGGCCGGATTTGTTGCGTAGACGCGCGGACGCTCGTTGGCTGAAAGATCCCACGGATACGCGAATAAGCTGAATCGCTGTTTCGGATCGGAAGGGAGCGGGAAGCTGCGAAATTGATACCGCGCAACGCGCACGCCCGAATCGGTCACGTACCCGCTCGGGGTGAAGACTACGAGTTCCGAGCCGCCTTGATTGACGTAATGCTGCTCGCCATCAGCGCTCACGCGCGGGGGCGTGGTGACGATGGTCACGTCAAATGCAGTCTCGTCAGTCTTGCCGCGGAAATCGTTCGAGGTGGCTTCGAGGATGACGCGGGCTTTACCTTCCTGCAGCGCGGGTGCCTGCTTCTTCCCGAACTTCAAAAGGATTTCGTGCGTCCCATACTTCTTGCGCCAGAACGTGAACCGCCGCGCCGGCTGCTTGTCGTCGAGCGCCGTATACTGCTTCCCGTTCTGTTCGATCACAACCTTCAATTCGCGTAGATCGTGCGGATTCGTGACCAGCACGCGCACCGGAGTCTCCTGGCCGATCGCCGTGACGGCGGGCTCAACGCGCAGTTCAGTTCCAGTCGACATCGCAAACAAGATCAGCGGAATCGCGATCAGCACCAGCAGAATCACGATCAACAGAGTTTTTACTTTTTGGTCCAAGTATCAATCCAATCGAGAAAAGTTTTGTACCACAACAGCGAATTCTGCGGCTTCAACACCCAGTGTCCTTCATCCGGGAAGATGAGCAGGCGCGATGGCACCTTCTGCATTTGAAGCGCGGTGAACAATTGCAGCCCTTGGCCGTAAGGCACTCGAAAATCGAGCTCGCCGTGCATCACCAGCGTCGGTGTTTTGAACTCGCGCGCGAAGTGGCTCGGAGACCAGCGGTCGTACATCTCCGGGTTCTCCCACGGCAGCCCGCCGAACTCCCATTTGGGAAACCAGAGCTCTTCGGTTTCGCCCGCCATGCTGCGCAAATCGTAAACTCCGGCGTGCGAGATGAGCGCCTTGAACCGGGTGGTGTGGCCCAGAATCCAGTCAACCATGTAGCCGCCATAGGAGCCGCCGGCCGCCGCCATACGCTCTTTGTCGACATAAGGAAGCGTGGCGACCTGATCGGCCACGGCCATCAGATCTTCATAAGGCTTGCCGCCCCAATCGCCGTTGATGTCGTCGGTGAATTTCTGGCCGAAGCCCACCGAGCCGCGCGGATTCGGCATCACGACCACGTAACCGGCCGACGCGAAAACCTGCGGGTTCCATCGGTAGCTCCAACTTTCGCCCCACTCGCCTTGTGGGCCCCCGTGGATGAGAAACAGCACCGGATACTTTTTCGCCGCATCGAAGCCCGCCGGCTTTACGATGAACGATTGCACTGGCGCCTTCTCCGCGCCCTCGGTGGTGATTTCTTCCAGGCGCGTCAATTCATGCGACGCCAGAATTTCGTCGTTGAAATGCGTGAGCTGAGCGGGCTGGCCGCCTTTCGATTCGGCGCGGCAGATTTCGACCGGAGCCGATCCGCTCTGGCGCGTGAAGACGACCGTTTTCTGGTCCGGCGTGAACTGCATGTCGTCGAGCGTGTTGTCTCCGCTAACGACGACGCGGGAGCCGCCGCCCTTGATCGAGATGAACTGGATCGCCTGGCGTCCACGGTCTTCAGCGGTGAAGAAGATGCGCTGGGAATCGGGCGACCAGACGAAACTATTTACCCACCGGTCCAGAAGATCGGTAAGCACCATGACCTTCCCGCTGGCACGTTCGAGCAGCAGCAATCGGAAGCGATCGCTCTCGTAACCGGGCTTGCTCTGCGACCGGTACGCGATAAACTTGCCGTCCGGCGAATACTGCGGTCCGGCGTCGGCAGCCGGGTTGGAAGTGATGCGCACCGCGTCGCCGCCTTCGATCGAGACAGCGAATAGATCCGAATTCGTGCTGATAGCCGGAACCTCATCGGTGTTCATCGTAAAGCAGACTTCCTTGCTATCGGGCGAGATGGCGTAATCCTCCGGACCGCCGAGTGAAAACGGTGGCACGTCGCGATTGCCGGGGGTAAGATCCTTAGCGGGGCCGCCCGCGACCGGCATGGCGAGCAGATGACTCCGCGTCGCGCCTTGCCAACTGGTCCAGTGCCGGTAGAGCAGATTGTTGATGACTCGCGCCTTCACCGGATTTTTTTTTGCCGCTTCGATCTTGTCGCGATTGCAGTTGTCGTCAGCGCCGCACTCGGGAAAAACATCGCTTGTGAACACGAGCATCTTGCCGTTTGGTGAAACAAGTTCACCTGCGGCTTCGGTCGAGATATTGGTGAGCTGCTTCGCGTTCTCTCCATCGGCATCCATCGCCCAAATTTGCGATGCGCCGGACCGGTTCGACGTCAACGCCAGGCGCTTGGAATCGGGGAACCATCGCGGGCGGCTGTTGTTGTCGCCGGCATCGGAGATCTTTTGCGGCGATCCGCCACCGATCGGCACGATGTAAATTTGCCGCGGCTTGGTGTTGGTGCCGAGGTCGACCGTCTGAACGGTGAACGCGACCATCTTGCCATCGGGGGAGATCTGGGGATCGGAGACCCGGGCCAACTGCATCATGGCGTTCACGTCGAAGGGCTGCTTCTGGGCGGACACCGCGCTCGACGCCAGCAGCAGAATGGCAAACAACCTCATCTGGATACGATAGCGCGGCTATTCGGAGAAGCCGCTCCCGCCATTTCGCGATGGAGCGAATGCGCCTTCCGGTCCCAGACGATCAGCAGCGTTATGCCGATCAGGATCAGGGCGATGCACAGACCCGTCCACAATCCCACCGCGCCCCAGTGCAGCGGGAAGCAGAACCAGATGCCGATCGGCAGTCCGACGATCCAGTAAAAGAATAGGTGCGAGACCATCGGCGATTTGGTGTCGCCCGCTCCGCGTAGCGCTCCCGTGGCGACGGTTTGAATTCCATCGAAGAGTTGAAACAGCGCAGCCACCAGCAGCAGTTTCACCGCGGCGCCGGTGACGGCTTCGTCAGGCGTGAAGATGTGGGCGACCAGGCGCGGCACAAGCCAGAGGAAAATGCCGAAGCCGAACATAGCCCCGCCGCCGAGCAGGATGGCCGTCCAACCGGAGCGTGCAGCACCTTGCGCATCTCTTCGTCCAATCGCCTGGCCGACACGGACGGCGCAAGCTGAACCGATCCCGAGCGGAACCATATAAGTGACGCTGACCACGGAAAGGGTGATCTGGTGCGCGGCCAGCCAGTTCGCGCTGATCTTCGCGATGAGCACGGAGGTGAGCGAAAAGATGGCAACTTCGATCGTGATCTGCAGAGCGGCGGGCAGGCCGAGATCGACAAGCCTGCGCATCCGCGCCCAATCGGGCCGGCGGCGCGTGCGAGCGAGGCCTGTCTTGTAGCGCGCATCATGATAAGCGATGTAGATCAGCAGCGTGCCCGCCATGTAGATGCGCGCGATGAACGTGGACCATCCCGAGCCTTCCGCTCCCATCGCCGGAAAGCCCCAGTGGCCGTAGATCAGGATCCAATTCCCGGCGATGTTAATCAGATTTGCCGTGATCAGAGAGAACATGACTGGCTTCACCCGGCTCATGCCCTGCAGGTAGCGCCGCGCGGCGACATACACCAGCAGTGGAAACACCCCCCACATCATGGCGCGAAAAAATGGAAGCGCGTCGCGCAGCACCAGCGGATCGATGCCATACATGCGCAGCAGCGGCACCCAGGCCCATGTCGCCAGCACCAGCACGGGCGATAGGAAGAGAGCGAGATAGAGCGCGCTGAATAGCGACCGGTGACAATCCTCCACGTCGCCGGCGCCGAAGGATTGCGAGATCAGCGTATCGAGGCCGAGCAGCAGTCCGATGCCAAAAACCGCCACGGTGTAGAAAAGATTTCCGCCAATGCTGATGGCACCAATAGCCGCTGGACTGACCCGCCCAACCATGATGGTGTCCTCAATATGCATACCCATCCAGCCAAGCTCGGCGAGTACGACAGGCCCGGCCAAACGCAGCAGCGGCAGCAGTTCCTGGCGGACTGCGGAGACAGCGAACGAGGCTGGCAGCGCTCTCATTTGCGGCATGGTAGCACGCCACGATCAATGGAAATCTAAGCCCTGCATGTTAGCATGGGAGTTCCCCTTAAATGATTCGAGCTGTTAAAGGAACAAGGGACTTGCTGCCCCCGCAGACGGCTGTTTGGAACCATGTAGAAAGCGTGGCGAGGCAGGTTTTTCGCGCTTACAACTATCACGAAATCCGCACTCCGATTCTGGAAGAGACGCAGCTTTTCGCACGCGGCGTCGGCGAAGACACGGACATCGTCACCAAGGAAATGTACACCTTCGACGACCACGGCTCTTCGCTCACCCTTCGGCCCGAGAATACGGCATCGGTGATTCGCGCTTTCATCGAGCACCGCCTGGATCAGCGCCCCGGCGTACAGAAGCTTTACTACATGGGGCCGATGTTCCGGCGCGAACGTCCGCAGAAGGGCCGCTACCGGCAGTTCTTCCAGATCGGCGCGGAGGCGATTGGTTCGGATGTTCCCGCGATCGATGCGGAAGTGATCGAGATGGTGGTGGAAGTCCTGGAGCGCGTCGGCCTGAAGGGTTTCGAGCTGCTCATCAATTCAGTCGGATGTTCTGATTGCCGTCCGAAATTTGTGGAGGCGTTGCGCGAGCGGTTGAAAGACGTGGCGTCGACCATGTGCGCCGATTGCCAGCGACGCGCCGTCACCAACCCGTTGCGTGTGCTGGATTGCAAGGTGCCCGAGGACCAGCCCATCATCGACAAGCTGCCTTCGATTCTGGATTATCTCTGCGAGAATTGCGCGCCGCACTTTGCCGCCGTTCAGGAATCGCTAACGGCGCGCGGCATTGCTTTTACGATCCGCCCGCGATTGGTGCGAGGCCTCGATTACTACATGCGCACGACGTTCGAAGTGGTTCACGGGTCGCTCGGCGCGCAGAATTCGGTGCTGGGCGGGGGCCGGTATGACGGGCTTGCCGAAGCCCTCGGGTCACGCGTGCATTCTCCGGGTATTGGGTTCTCGATTGGCGAAGACCGGCTGGTGATGGCGGTGGAAGAGAGCGCCGCCCCGGAGTCGCTCGATCTCTACATCGCGCCTTTGGGAGATGCGGCCGCGCGCCATGCCGGAGTGCTCGCGCGTGAGCTGCGGAAGTCCGCGGTCTCCATCGAAGTGGCCGCTGACGGCAAGCTGAAGCGGGCCATGGAACTCGCGAACAAGCTTGGGGCGCGCAACGTTTTGGTGGTCGGCGACGACGAGCTTGCGTCGGGCGAATACAGTCTCACGAATATGCTTTCAGGCGAGCGCAGCAAAGTTCGCCGGGCGGAACTTTTGGAAAAGATAGGATTTCGGAATTGAGTGTACCTTTAGATTTCTTGGGTGATTTGCAGCGCACGCATACATGCGGGCAGTTGCGCGCGTCCGACGCGGGACGCCGCGCTCTGGTGATGGGGTGGGTGCATCGCCGGCGCGATCTGGGCGGTGTCGTTTTTATTCATTTGCGCGATCGCCACGGTGTGACGCAGGCCGTCTTTCACAATGACGTTGACGCTGACGTCCACAATAAGGCTGCATTGGTGCGCTCCGAGTATGTGGTGGCGCTTGAAGGCGTGGTGGCCTTGCGGACGCCCGAGACCATCAATCCCAATTTGCCGACCGGCGAAGTTGAGATTGTTGTCGACAAGATTTGGATCCTGAACGAATCGCGCACGCCGCCGTTTCCGATGGAAGAGAACGTCGATGTCGCCGAAGACGCGCGATTGAAGTATCGCTACGTGGATCTGCGCCGCCCGCGCATGCAGCGCAACATCATTCTGCGATCGCAGATGACTTTCGCGGTTCGCGAGTTGCTCACAGGCCTCGGGTTCCTCGAGATCGAAACGCCGTTCATGACGCGCTCGACTCCGGAGGGCGCTCGCGATTATCTCGTCCCGAGCCGTGTGCAGCCGGGCAGTTTCTACGCCCTGCCGCAATCGCCGCAAATTTTCAAGCAACTTTTAATGGTCAGCGGCTTCGATAAATATTTCCAGATCGTGCGCTGCTTCCGCGATGAAGATCTCCGCGCCGACCGCCAGCCGGAATTCACTCAGATCGATCTCGAGATGTCGTTTCCGCAGCAGGAGCGCATCTTCGAAGTGATCGAGCCGCTGATGAAGAAAGTCTGCGCCGTCGCGGGGTTCGACGTGAGCACGCCATTCCCGCGGATGACGTACGCCGAAGCGATGCGCAGCTACGGAATCGACAAGCCGGACCGGCGCATTCCGCCGATGTGCCCGGTCGAAGATCTGCTGCCTGCTTTGACCGCGCACGACCTGCCACTGGTCGCGATTCATGTCCCGAAGGTCGGGACGCTCAGCCGCAAGGAACGCGACGATCTGAAGGCGTTCGGTCAGGAGCGCGGCCTGCGTGTTTTCGACGATCCGAAGCGTCTGGATCGCGATTATCCCGAAGCCATGGCGCACGTGCGGGCGCGCGTGGGTGCGGCCGACGACGATCTGTTGATGCTGGCCGCATGGGCCGGCGAGCCGAAGGGCCATCGTCCCGAAGAGACCGTCCTGCAGGCTTGCGGGCAATTCCGGTTGCATGCGGCGCAGAAGTACAACGACCGGCACAAGTTGCTCGACCCCCAGCGGTTTGAGTTTCTCTGGGTCACGGATTTCCCGATGTTCGAATGGGACGCCGAGGACAACCGCTGGATGGCGGCTCACCATCCGTTCACTTCGGTTCTGGATGAGGATCTCGAAAAGCTCGAGTCCGATCCGGCGCGTTGCCGCGCGAAGTCTTACGATCTCGTATTGAACGGCGTGGAACTCGGCTCCGGGTCGATCCGAATTCACCGGCGCGACGTGCAATCGAAAGTTTTCGCCGCGCTCGGGTTCAGCGAAGAAGAAGCCAAGCGGCGCTTCGGATTCCTGCTGGAAGCTTTGGAATATGGCGCGCCTCCGCATGGCGGCGTGGCACTCGGCCTCGATCGCATCGTGATGATTCTGGCCGGGGAAACTTCCATCCGCGACGTGATTCCGTTCCCGAAAACCGCCCGCGGCACCGACCTGATGTGCGACGCGCCATCGCCGGTGCCGGAGCGCAATTTGCGCGAGCTGGGCATTGCGCTGCGCAAGCCGTAAGAGTTCAAGGTCGTATTTACAAGGAGGCAATTTTGCGAAACAAGATAACCGTTGTAGGAGCCGGCAACGTCGGCGCGAACTGCGCGATGTGGGCGGCGGGTAAGGAACTCGCCGACGTCGTGCTGGTCGATGTGGTGGAGGGCGTGCCGCAGGGCAAGGGTCTGGACTTATCGCAGGCCGGTCCGGTGGATGGCTACGACGTCACCATCACCGGCGCGAACGATTACGAGACGACCGCGAATTCGGACATCGTCATCATCACCGCGGGCTTTCCTCGCAAGCCGGGGATGAGCCGTGACGATCTCCTGCTGGCCAATTACGAAGTGGTCAAGACGGCGACCGAGCAGAGCGCGAAGTATTCGCCGAACGCGATCATCATCGTGGTCACCAATCCGCTCGATGCTATGTGTCAGACCGCGTTCATGATTTCCAAATTCCCGCGGAATCGCGTGATTGGTATGGCCGGCGTTTTGGATACCGCGCGCGTCCGCACCTTCATCGCCCAAGAGCTGAAGGTAAGCGTCGAGAATGTGACGGCGGTGGTGTTAGGCGGGCATGGCGACACCATGGTGCCGCTGGTGCGGCTGAGCAATGTCGCGGGCATTCCTCTGACCGAGCTGATTTCCGAAGAGCGATTAAAGCAGATCGTTGAGCGCACGCAGAACGGCGGCGCGGAGATCGTGAAGCATCTGAAAACCGGCAGCGCTTATTATGCGCCTTCAGCGGCCGCGGTCGAAATGGCCGAGAGCATCTTGAAAGACAAGAAAAAAGTGCTCCCGTGCGCTGCATACCTGGAAGGCGAGTACGGCATCAACGGCCTGTTCGTCGGCGTGCCCTGCAAGCTGGGCGCGGGCGGCATTGAGCAGATCTATGAAATCAAATTGAGCGCTGATGAAACCGCCGCGCTGCATAAAAGTGCCGCTGCGGTGCGGGAACTGGTGGACGTGATTAAGAAGAAGATGTAGTAGTGTGCTGGTTCCGTATACGCCTCCGCTCGATTGGTCGGGGCTGCTCGACTTTCTTCAGTGGCGGCAGATCCCGGGCGTAGAATCCGTCACCGATGACGCGTACAGCCGCACAGTTTGCGTGAACGGTGCGGCTGGCGTTCTTCGCGTGTCGCCCGCCTCTGGAGATCGACTAGAAGTTACGGTCTCCGATGCGTTGCTTCCTTATTTGCCGTCGATCGTTCAAACAGTTCAGGCTCTTTTCGATCTCGATTTCGATCCGGCGACGCTACAAGGCCGCTTCGCCAGCGATCCTCTGCTCGGCGACGTGGCTCGGCGTTATCCGGGGATTCGCGTTCCCGGATGCTGGGACGCGTTCGAGCTATGCGTCCGCGCCGTCATCAGGCAGCAGATTAGCGTTGCCGGCGCCAGTACTCTGGCCGGATGCCTGGCCGCGCGTTTCGGAACTCCGATCAATAGCGGTTCGCCCGCGCTCACCACGATATTCCCAGCGGCTGAAACGCTCGCGCATGCGGACATTTCCGGCCTCGGCCTCGTTTCCGCACGCGCCCGAACCATATCCGCTCTCGCGAGTGGCAATCTCAATCTAACGCCCGGCTCGGATCTGGATTCAGCCGTGGAGTCATTGACTGCGATTCCCGGCATTGGGCCGTGGACTGCAAACTATATCGTCATGCGAGCGCTGAAACATCCCGACGCATTCCCCGCTGCCGATCTCATCCTGCGCCGGGCCGCATCTCCCAACGCGCCTTACACTGCCCGCCAGTTAACGGCCTACGCGGAGAGATGGCGTCCGTTCAGGGCTTACGCGGCACTCCTGCCCTGGCGGACAATGAAGAAAATCGATTCGACCGCAAGGCCCGGATAGCCCGGATTCCGGCGGCCCGATAGGCTGGACACATGATTACCGCTACTCATTTTGAAAACGCGCTCGATCGGGATCGATGGTCCGCCGTGCTGGCGCGCCAGTCGGCGTCTTTCGTTTATGCCGTCGAATCGACCGGAATCTACTGCCGCGCAAATTGCCCGTCGCGGCGCCCCCGCGCGGACAATGTCCGGTTCTTCGATAGCGCGGCCGAAGCGGAGCGGGGCGGCTTTCGCGCGTGTATGCGCTGCCGTCCTCAGGATGCGCAGGATGCGTCACAGGCGAAAGTCGAGCGGGCTCGACAATACATCGCCGAACATGCCGATGCGCGAATCACGCTCGCCGACCTGAGCGCGCAGACGGGTTTGAGTCCGTTTCACTTGCAGCGAACTTTTAAGGCCGCGATGGGATTGACGCCGCGCGAATATGCCGATGCTTGCCGGATGTCGTCGTTGAAGCGAGATCTTCAGGACGGCCACTCCGTCACGCGCGCCACTTATGACGCTGGGTTTGGATCGAGCAGCCGTTTGTATGAACGCTCGGACGCCCATCTTGGGATGACGCCCGCAAGTTACCGGAAAGGCGGCGCTGGCGTGGACCTTCGGTATACAGTCGCTCCGTGCCCGCTCGGGATGCTGCTGATCGCCGCAACGGAGCGCGGGATCAGCGCAATTCAGCTCGGAGACACCGCTGAAGAACTGCAAGCATCGCTGCGCAGCGAATTTCCGGCGGCTACGTTACGCCGGGCCGATGACGAGATGTTCGAGTGGACGCGGACCGTCGTCGATTCGCTCACCGGAAAAGCACGGGCACTCGATTTGCCGCTCGATGTGCGTGCGACCGTGTTTCAACGGCTTGTGTGGAAACATCTGCGGACCATCCCGCCGGGTAAGACGCAATCTTACTCCGAAGTCGCTGCGGCCGTCGGCAAAAGCGGATCGGCACGGGCCGTGGCTCGGGCGTGCGCGTCGAATCCGGTGGCGCTCGCGGTCCCTTGCCATCGCGTGGTGCGCGGCGACGGCACCCTCAGCGGCTATCGCTGGGGCGCCGCTCGCAAACGCAAGCTTCTCGACGCCGAAGGGGAAGCTCAGAGCTCACGATAATTTACCAGGTGCACACCCTTCTTGACGAGAGCGTCGCGCGCGGCTGCGGAGGTCAGCGCAGTCAACTCTTCGGCGCGGGAGTTTTTCAAACGGGTCGGCGAGGCCTGCAACTCGGCGCGGCAATATCCCGGATGGCACATGAATTCCGTAAGTCCATCGGGGAGGCCGAGAAGAGTCTGCACCAGGTTATCGGTGCGCAGGTGTCCGGTGAGATCGAATCCGATGAAGTGATCGGTGGTCCGCATGCCGGCTAGCGAACGCTTGAACCGGCCGCTCATCAGGCTCACGGCGCGACTAGTAGCGGAGTTGGCACGGAAGTCGAACGGCTTACGTACCCACTGAATTTGAAAATCGCGCGCAATCTTCACGACTGCATTCAGCACCGGCGGAGCCAGATGCGTGTGCTTGTGAGTATCGAGATGGCTGGGCGCGATGCGGGCTTCCATGATTTTGCGCACCTGCGCAGCCAGTTCGTCGTAAATGGCGAGTCTCCCGAGCGCAATCGCCACTAACAACTGCGGTATGCGTGCGGGAAATGGACGTCCGGTCAATAATGAAGAGCCGCCCACAAGGACGAGGTGGCATCCGACATCGAGCGACGGGTTTTGGCGCGCCAAGGCAACGGCGTGGTCGAAGGCCGGGGCATTGGCCATTAGCGTCGCCGCAGTCAAAATACCGTAGCGATGGGCGGCGATAATGCCTTCGTTAACGTCGCGCGTGTAACCGAAATCGTCGGCGTTGACGACCAGTTGCCTCAAAACAATGCCAGTTTAATCCTAAGGAACTTCTTAGGGTTCGCGTGAACGTCCTTGATCAGGCCTTGCACCTCGCGCGTGACACCATTCAAGCTTTCGTAAAGCTGCGGGTTTACGGCAAGCTGCCCAATCGTGCCCTGGCCCGAGTTGATTTTGTCGACCGCCAGATTCACTTTCGCGGCGATCAGGTTCACCTGGCGATACAACTCGTCATCCTTCAACAGTTTGCCCGCGGTGCCCTTGCCCGCTTGCAGATCGTCCAGCATCTTGCGAGCCTCGGCCATGGACCGGCGCGCTTCATCGTAAAGCTCGGGATCGTTCAAAAGCTTACCGGCGCTGCCCTTGCCGTTCTGGATTTGCGCCAGCATATCGTCCAAGCGCTTAATAGGCACGCGCATTTCCTTGTACAAAGTATCGTCGTAGAGCAGCTTGCTGATGGTTCCGTTGCTGTCCTTCACCTTCGCCACCAGAGACTGTACTTCGGCCGCGGTCGCGTTCACCCGGTTGTAGAGGTCGTCGTCCTTAATGAGTTTGCCGATGTTACCCTTACCGCTCTCGACCAGACTTAGTAGGCTGTCCGCGCGCCCAAGTATGTTTTGAAAGGTCGACAAAATAGTCGCGCTTTGCGCCATCAACTGCGGAATGTCCTGCACTTGCTGACTGCGAATTTCACCGTTTTTTTCGACATGCTTGGCATGCAGGCCCTTGGTGATGTTGATGTACTTATCGCCGAGCAGGTTGGATGCGCTGATCCCCGCGATCGAATCCTCCGGAATTTCGGTAAGGTACTTCTCCTTCACGGTCATGTCGATCTCGACCACGCGCTTGGGATCCTTCGATCCGGAAAGCCTCACATGACTTATCAAGCCGACCGGGATTCCGTTCAGTCGCACGGGAGCGTTATCGCCCATGCCGGCGGAATCCTCCATGTAAGTGCGGATGTGGAAGGTGCCGCCGAACGTAGTGTTTCCGGTCAGAAGAAAGATCAGCACGGCCGCGATGATCATCGCGACGGTGGCCAATACTCCGATTCGCAGCTTAGCCCACTGCAGTTTGGTCGGGGTCGGCATTCAGCGGTCTAAGCGGGTTCGCTCTGCTTCACAAACTTTAAAATATACGGGTCGGCGGAACCTTCCAGTTCCGGCTGATCGCCCTCGAAGATGAGACGTCCCTCCCGCAGCACCATGAATTTTGTTCGCGTTTCCGAGCCTGGCACTACAGGCTGAAGTTCTTTGCTGTTCGGATTGTAGCGGAAATTGGCCACCAGATTCCCATCCTGGTAGCGATGAGTTACCACCAGGGCCGTAGTATTATCCAGGTCGCGCTCTTTGATAATCAGCGCCATGATGGTGTGGGCCGTTATGGGGTCGAGGCCGGCCGTCGGCGAGTCGTACAGCAGCAGCGGCGGTTTCGTCACCACCGCGCGCGCGATTGCGGCCCGGCGCCGCATGCCGCCGGACAGCTCACTCGGATACTGTTTCAGAGTCTGCCCCAATTCAACAAAATTGAGCGACTCATTCACCTTCGGCCGCACATCCTTTCGATCGGTTTGGAAAGCGCTTTGATTCAAAAGCGGGTATGCGACATTCTGCTCGATGGTCAATGAGTCGAACAGCGCGCTCTCCTGAAAGAGCATGCCGACCTTGCCGCGGATCCTCAGCAGTTCTTCTTCGGTCAGGCACGAGATGTCCTGGCCAAAAAGCAGCACCCGCCCCGACAGCGGCTGCACCAGACCCATGGCGGTCTTGAGGATCACGGTTTTTCCGCTTCCTGCCGCGCCGAGCAGAATGCACGTTTCGCCCTCGACAACGCTGAATGAAACTTTATCCAGCGCGGTGACTTCGTCGAAGCGAACCGTTACATCTTCGAATTGAAGGACCGAAGCCGCGGGATCACCCATTCTGGCTGACAAAAATCTTGGTGATGAAGAAAGTAAGAAAAAATATGATCACCGAAGCCGCAACCACGGCCTGGGTGGTGGCGCGGCCCACTCCTTGCGTGCCGCCCGTGGTTCGCAAACCGTAATAGCAGCCGATCAGAGAAACAACAAATGAAAAGACAAATGGCTTGACCAGGCCTTGCACCACGTCACTCCACCCAAGCGCCTGCCACGTGCTCGTCCAGTACTGCGCCGAGGGTAAATTGTAGATAAAGTAGCCGACGATGAAGCCCCCGAACATGCCGACGAAATCGGCGATGACGGTTAAGCATGGCAGCATCACGGCCGTTGCGATCATCCGGGGCGTTACCAGCTTCTGAATTGGATCGGTGCCGAGCGCGCGCATGGCATCGATCTGTTCGGTGACCTTCATCGAGCCGATTTCGCTGGCGATCCCGGACGAGTTGCGGCCCGCCACCAGCAGTGCGGTCAACACCGGACCAAGTTCGCGCACGAGGATGATCGATACGACTTCACCGGTGCGCCCGGTCTGCCCGTATTGCCCCAGGGCGCGGCCCATCTGCAGCGCCATCACGGCGCCGCTAAAGAAGCCGGTCATGATGACGATGGGCAGGCTGCCGACCCCGATGGTGTCCATCTGGGTGAGAATGTCGGCCCCGTAGTGAGGCGTGCGGACGACATTTCGCATTGCCCGGCCGGTCAGTACATAGAATTCCTGTATCGCCGCTATAGGTTGTTTGAGAAATCCGAGCAAGCCGGAATGGCCTCGATTTCTACGATGCTAACATACAAGCAATTTATGAACGGCCTCACGGACATACCGGGAATTCGCGTAGGGCAGATCACGGATCTGGACGCGATCACGGGGTGCACGGTAGTGATCTGCGAAGGCATGGGCGGGGTTCATGGAGCCATCGGCGGGGTGGATATCCGGGGCGGCGCGACCGGCACTGAAGAGATCGACACGCTCAGCCCGGGACATGTGACGGACCGCGTGCATGCGATCGTGCTTTCCGGCGGCAGCGCTTTCGGCCTTGAGACCGCGTCCGGCGTGCGGAGATACTTGGAGCGCCACGGCATCGGCTTCGACACCGGCAACGCGCGGGTGCCCATTGTGCCGTGCGCGATTCTCTACGATCTCGGGATCGGAACGAAATCGCATGTGCGCCCGAACCGCGAGATGGGCGAGGCCGCGTGCGGAGCCGCTACCACCGGATTGGTGAACGAAGGCAACGTAGGCGCAGGAACGGGCGCCACCGTCGGCAAGCTCTTCGGCATAGACCGCGCAATGAAGGGCGGCGTCGGCACTTTCACGGTCAAGCTTGGATCGGGCGTGCTTGTTTCGGCGCTGGTTGCGGTGAATGCGCTGGGCGATGTGCGCAATCCGGGAACGGGCCAGATTGTTGCAGGTGCGCGTACGGGGCGCGACGCGCGTGAGTTCGTGAATACATCGCAAGCCATGAAGCAGGGGGCCACTGGCGGTTTCTCGCGGCACAATACCACCTTGGCGGTGGTCGCGACCAATGCCGCACTAACCAAAGTGGCGGCGGGGCGGCTGGCGCAGTCCGGTAGTTTGGGGATAGCTCGCGCCATCGATCCGGTGAACACCATGGCTGACGGCGATGTAACGTTCGCACTCTCGATCGGCGACGCTTGGGCGGACTTGGGTGCCCTGGGAGTGGCTGCGGCGGAGGCGGTGAGCGAGGCCATCGTCAGGGCAGTCCGGGCCGCGAAGACGCTCGGCGGAGTCCCGGGGTTGGGGTCATGGAGCTAGAATAAACGAAAGGAATCGCGCATGACAGGCACCCGCTTGATCAGTTACGAAGACTCGCTCACGATGCCCGAATCGACCTTCGAGGAGATTGTGAACGGAGAACTCCGAATAATGCCGCCGCCGTCATTTAAGCATCAGAAATTAATAAGCGTACTGGACCGTCAGTTTCAATTTCAGCTTGATGATGCCGCGACCCTGGTTCTCCAAAATTACGGACAGGCGATTCGGTTTGAACCTACCTTTACTTATCGTCTGCCTGACCTGGCGATCTTTCAAACGGCCGGCCTGCTGCAGAAAGACGGTTATTACGTGATTTCGGCGCCATCGCTGCTGGTTGAGGTGTTGTCGCCATCGAACCGCAAGGGAAACGTTCAAGAACTCCTCTCGGATTACGCCAGTATCGGTACACCCGAGGTCTGGCTCATTGAGTCCGAGAAACGTGTTCTAAAAGCGCTGACTTTGCGAGACTCAGTGCTCCGGGAAACCAGAATCGTTCGAGCCGGCTCGGTATCGCCCATAGAACATCCGCACGTTTCAATCGACGTGCAACGGCTCTGGGACGCGTTGGACTAAGCTTTCGGCCGGTACGCGATGCAGTCAATCTCGACCTTCATGTCGGGAACCGCAAATCGGCACGCCACCGTTGTCCGAGCGGGTTTCTCGGCGCCAAAAAATTCGGTGTAAACCTCATTCATCGCGTGGAAATCGGCGCCGTCGGCCAGAAACACCGAGCACTTCACGACATCCGCAAGCGTTGCACCCACGCCTTCCAGAATTCGCTGGAGATTCTTGCATACCAGGCGGGTCTCGTGTTTCAAATCGCCGAGCGACAACTTGTCCGTCGCGGGATCGATCGGGCCCTGGCCCGCTACGAATATAAAATCGCCCGCTCGCACTGCGGGCGAATACGGACCGCGAGGGATGGGAACTCCGGGCGGCGTCAACCTTTCAATCATGAGGTAATCCCTTCGGCTTCGAGCATTTTTTCGGCTTCGATTGCAGCCATGCAGCCGGCGGCCGATGCCGTGATCGCCTGGCGGTAATGCCGGTCCTGCACATCGCCCGCATGAAACACCCCGGCAATATTTGTCCGGGTGCCGCCCTTCGAAACAATGTATCCATCGGGATCCGTATCGATTTGGCCGATGAACACTTTGGTATTCGGCGTGTGGCCGATGGCAACGAAGAAGCCGTCGACATCGCGTTCCCAAACAGCGCCCGTCTCGGTATTGCGAAGGCGCACGCTCGTCACCATGTCTTTATGGACGTCGTTCACTTCTTCCACCACCGTGCTGGTTAGAAACTGCAGTTTCGGATTGGCTTTGGCGCGGTCGTACATAATTTTCGAAGCGCGAAATTTGTCGCTGCGATGCACCACAGTGACTTCGGTGCCGAAGCGCGAGAGAAAGTTCGCCTCTTCCATCGCCGAATCGCCGCCGCCGACCACCATGATCTTCTTGCCTTTATAGAAAAAGCCGTCACAGGTGGCGCACGAGCTCACACCCTTGCCGATCAACCGCTGCTCTGAAGGCAACCCGAGCCATCGCGCGGAGGCGCCCGAAGCAATGATCAACGTTCGCGCTTCAATCGGCGAGCCTTCCACTTTAAGCCGGAACGGACGTTGCGACAGGTCGGCTTCAGTGACATTGCCGTCCATATATTCAGCCCCGAAATGCTCGGCCTGCCGTTTCATATTTTCGACCAGATCCGGGCCGAAGATGCCTTCCGGAAAGCCCGGGAAATTCTCGACCAGCGTGGTCAACGAGAGCTGTCCTCCGGCTTCATGCCCCTTAATCACCAGAGGCTTTAGGTTCGCGCGCGCGGCATAAATGGCGGCCGTATTCCCGGCACACCCGGACCCCACAATCACAACGTCATGCATAGGAATTTCTCAATGTATCAGATGGTCCGCAAACCGGAGAGGACTCCGCTTAGCTCAGCCGGATTCTTCAGCGTGCGTTTCTGCAGGCAGCATTCGCCGTTCGGGATGGAACAACCGTGCGGGCAAGTGGCGGGATGCCCGAGAAAGGTGCAGATGCGGTCAGTGACTTCTTCACTGAGCACGTGCTCGAAGGTGCATGCATTCGATTCGATGGCGCCCCAATCACCGATGGAGAGGACGTCCACGAATAAACGCTCGGCAAGGCGGTGGCGGCGGATAAGAGCACTCGCGCGTTCTTCACCCCCCGGGGTAAACACGATCGCGCCGTCCTTGGATTCCACCAGCCCGATGCGCTTCATCGTATTCACCAGACGCCGATATTTCGCCTCGTCGAACCGGGCCGATTCGCGATGCCCCTGCCGCTCGCGCGCGGTCCACAACTGTTCCAGCACTTCGTCGAAATCGCGATTCTCCTCGGCGCTGAATTGCTTCTTGGCTTCCGCCACTCGTCCGTGTTCCAGATCGATGCGGCGGTCCGCGTAGCGCCCGACGTGCTCATCGTGCGTGACCATCAGGATGGTCCGGCCTTGAATGTGCAATTCCGAAAGTAGCTGGAGCACGATATGCTGATTGTCCGCGTCGAGATTGCCGGTAGGTTCGTCGGCCAGGATGATTTTCGGATCGTTGACTAACGCGCGGGCGATCGCCACGCGCTGTTGCTCGCCGCCGGAGAGCTGGGAAGGAAGATGTGTCGCGCGGTCCGAAAGTCCGACACGCTCCAGCGCGCGCTGCGCTTCGCCCTCATCCGACATGCTATGGAAGTACTGCGCCAGCATCACGTTCTCGAGCGCGGTCAGGTGCGGGATCAAGTGGAACTGCTGGAATACGAAGCCGACGGTTTCCGCGCGAAACCGTGCCAGCGCGGATCGTGACAGCTTGGCCGTATCGGTCGCGCCGATCCGTACGCTGCCGCTCGTAGGCTGATCCAGGCAGCCGAGTAGATTCAAAAGCGTCGTTTTTCCGGATCCGGAAGGGCCCATGATCGCAATCCACTCGCCCTGTTCGATATCGAAGGTGACGTCGTCAAGTGCGCGGACCGCTTCGGAACCGGCGCCGCGGTAAATCTTAGTTACATGCTCGAGTTGGATGAAGACAGCCATGTTAATCCCCGCGCAGAATGAGTGCGGGTTCAATTCGCCAGATGCGGCCGGCCGCAAGCATGGTTGCAATGATTGCGACCGCGACCGTCACGGCACCTACGAAAAGTAACACAGGCGCCGAGGCCGATAACGTAAAGCCGCCGCCGAACACGCTACGGCCAATTTGCGCGGCCACCAAGTTGCCGGTCACGTATCCGGCGATGGCCGACAGCAAGCCCAGCAAAACAGATTCGGAAACGAAAAGTGCCGCGATGCGACGCTCGCTCGCGCCGATAGCTTTCAGAATTCCGATTTCGCGGCTGCGCTCGAGCACCAGCTCGCTGAAGTTACTGGTCACGCTAAGCGTCGTGATCGCCAGAATCAGTAGCGTGAGCAGGAAGAACGCCGCGCGCATTTTGAGGACGACCGCGGTCTCGGTCTGAGCCACGGCTTCAATGAGACGGACGTCGGTGCCGGGAAGGCGTCTTTGCAGATCGTCGCGAACTTGGGATAAGCGGCTTCCATCAGCCCGCACGGAGATGAGCGTGGCGACTCCGCCAACATGCGCGCGCGACGCAAGGCGATCGTAAGGGAGCATGAGTTGGTTGTCTTCAGGGCCGCCGGTGCTGACGATTCCCGTAACTTTGCATGCGCCCCCTTCCAGATCCGCGATGCGGCCGATGGCAAGATTGAAGCGATCCGCGGCCAGCGTGCCGGCCAGGCAACTATCGCCCGCCGCTGCGCGGGCTCCCTGCACGCGCCAGTATGACGTGAACGGCTGTGATCGCGCGAAATCGAGTCCGGCCAAAATCACGGGCTGGCCGTCGAGTGACGATGTCGAAAGCAGCATCGGCGCGGCTTTCGCACCCAGGCTTTCGGCCTGCGAAACGGCCGCCAGAGGCACCGTAGCCGTGCCCATCGCGGGCGCGATGATCAAATTGGCGCCATAGCCGCGAAATTCGCCGCGCACCCGATCTTCAATTTCGCCGTAGATGCCGAACAGCGTGGTGGCGAGAGTAGCGGCGACTGTCATTGAGGAAAACGCAAGCAGCAGACGGCGGCGGCGGTACTTTACGGCGTTTACGACAAACTTCCAAAACATCAAACGCCTTCCCGCAATACCAGCGCCGGCGGCGTCACGAGCGATCGCCGCAGCGGTTGAGCCGCGCCCAGCAGGGCCACTAGCACCGCTACTACAATCACCAGAGGAATCAAAACCGGCGGCGCTTCGATACCGGCGCGGAACACGGAGCGGCCCACCCATGACGCGAGTTCCACTCCCGCCAGCGCGCCCACCACGCCGCCCGCCAAGCCTTCCATCGCTACCTCGGCCCCGAAGAGACAAGCGATGAGCCAGTCCCCGGCCCCGGTCGCCTGCATGATCGCGATCTCGCCTCGCCGTTCCAGAACGGTCGTGGCCATCACGCTCCAAACCGTAATTCCAGCTGACGCTAGTGCGGCCAGAGCGATCAGAAGCATGAGCCCGCCGATGCGCGAAAGCACGCGGCCTTCGTTGTCGGCAACCCGCCAAACCGGCCGCGCAATCGCCATCGGCAGCACCTCGTTTATCTGATGCGCAATGGAGCTCACGTAGTTCGTGCAGTTCCAGCGCTCCAGTTCCGCCGATGACATGCGCCGGGGATCTTTGCGCGCGAACGCGTCTTCCGGCTTGGTGATCGCGCCAACCTGCAGCGAATCCACCTGGCCCTTGCGATGCAGAATTTCCTGCAGAACATTCAGGCGCACCAGCACCCGGTCGTCTTCATCGCTTCCGGTGCGCAAAATGCCGGCGACCATGAAATCGTGCCCGAGCAGATGCGCCGTCGATCCTACGGCAAGGCCGAGTTTGCGCGCCGCCGCGGCCCCCGGCATGCAATCGTAGACCGCGGCGCTGTCACCGTCGTCGATCCAGCGGCCATCCATCTGCCATGCCGGGTTCAGGTCGCGAATGCCGGTCTGCTGCTCGCGGCCATCGGGTGTTCGGTAGCGGCGATGGAACCACACACCCTCGACCGGAACGCTCGCCGCGGCCGTGAGCGATGGCGCGAAGCCAGTGATATTGAGCTGCCAGAATATCGACTTGATTTTCGGAATCTGATCTTCGGGGATGTAAGCAGCCTGTCCCACGGGCACCGCTCGCACGCCCGCGATCTCGACCGGGGCACCTAGCGCCCGCGGCGTAACTATCAGATTCGCCCCCACCGAGCGCAGTTCGCGATTCACCTTGTCGCCGATATCGAGCATCACCCCGAGCATGGCCGTTGCGACAGCCGAGCCCATGGCGACCGCGGCAACCGTCATCGCCTTGCGTTTCGGTGCGCGGCGAAGAGATTCGATGACGAACCGTAGGAACATTTTCTCAGTGACTCGCGGTTCGGAACAGGCGCGTTCCGGAGGAAACAAGTTTGTCGGCCGGGATCACAACCTGATCACCCTCGATTTTCGAGACTAGCGGAATCGGGTTGCAGCCGCCGTGAACCCCAATGCTCGGAACGAAAATCGCCGAAGCGCAATTGCGGCAGATCACATTTACGCCCTTCTGGTAATAGCCCTGGTTGCCGCAAATCTCGCACGCGTCAAAAGCGGTGGCGATGTTGTGATCCGGCCGCTGGATCAATATGATCCGAATGGTGACGCCCTCGGATTCAATCGCGAAACGGTGCAGATTCCCGTCACTTACGCTCGCCACCGGAATGCGCGCCGCGCCGTTTACAACCGTAATGGGTTCCGCGTACGATAGCGACGTGGACGCCTTCGCGTAAACGAACTCAGCCGTAATCGCCAGGATAAAGATGCCCGACGCTACGCACGACGCGATAACCCACGCGCGTTCGCGGCGCGCCGACCAGTTGGCTTTGCGTAAAGCGGCCCCTTCGAGGCCGGTCGTAGATGGCGTCCGGCGATTGCGCCATTCCATCAACAACATGGCGCCGGCGAGCGCAAGAATCACGACAAAGAAGAAGAATTCGTTGCGAACGATGGGCCCGATGAGCCGCATCTCGCGCGTGCTGCTCGGCAGAATCTGCCCTTCGGAAAGCTCATGCAGCCCGGTGATCGTCAGTTGCAGAGCCACCACCATCAGGATGACCGTGGTGACCTGGAAAAAACTTCGGATATTCACGCGAATGGTGCCGCGAACGAAGCTGACGCCGAACAGAATCGCCAGACCCAAACCGATGACGACCCCCAAAATCTGAAGCACGCCCGAGCTATCGAGCCGCACCGCGGCAAGCAGCAGAACCGTCTCGACACCCTCGCGGAAGATCATCAGAAAAACGAACAAAAACACGCCCCAACGGGATGCCTCGCTGGAGGACTTTACTTGCAACTGAGTTTCAATTTCGCCTTTCAGTCCCTTGGCGCTGCGGTTCATCCAGAGCACCATGCTGAACACGAAAACAGCACTCACCAGCAGCGTCCAGCCTCCATAGGCCTCTTCGCTGATTTCGAACCGCTGGAACACCCATGCGAGCGCAAAGCTTGCAAACACAGCCGCTCCGAAGGCCCGGTAAACGTAAGGCAGAAGTTCCTGATGGCCCGCGCGCCGCAAATATGCAATCGCAATCGCGATCACAAGTGCGGCTTCCACGCCCTCTCGCAACGTGATGATGAGCGTCTGCAGCATAGCAAATGGTTTGCAATTTGATTGTAGCAATTCCGCTTTCCCGCTTTATCGGTACAATCGGCAGGCGTGACGAAACCCGGCTGGCTGAACCGCAATGTGGTGGGGATGACCATCACCAGTTTCCTATCCGATGCGTGCTATGAAATGGTGCTGGCAATTCTGCCGGGATTTCTCCCGGTCGTGGGGATTGCGGCCGCGGCGCTTGGCTGGATCGAGGGAATCTCAGACGCGTTTTCAAGCTTCCTGAAGCTGGGCGCGGGCTGGTATTCGGATCGTATCGGCCGCCGCAAGCAGATGGTGACGCTGGGTTATTTTTTCACCGGAACCGGCCTCTCCCTCTTTGCCTGGGCGTGGTCGTGGCCTTTGATCCTGGCCGGCCGCATGGTGAGCTGGTTCGGCAAAGGAATTCGTGGCTCGTTGCGGGATGCCATGCTGTCGGAATCGGTGCCGCCCGAAGTGCGCGGCAAGGCGTTCGGGTTTCATCGCGCGGGGGACACCCTGGGTGCGATTGTCGGACCGCTCACGGGCGTAGCACTGCTCTCCTTGCTGCCGCAGCATCCACCCGATGCGCCATTTCGCCATATATTCTTGCTCTCTTTGATTCCTGGACTCGCCGCCCCGGCCGCGTTCGCCTTGCTTGTCCGCGAAACCCGCGGAAAAATTCAACCGCGCGTGAATATCTGGAAAGCTGTGAGCGCACTGCCGCGTCCCTTTTTTAAATTTCTATCCGGTGTTGGACTATTCGGCGCCGGCGATTTTTCGCCTACGCTGCTGATTCTTGCCGCGAGCATCTTGTTAACCCCGGAGTTCGGTCATGTGCGGGCGGCGCAGCTTGCAGCTCTTTTTTACGTTGTGAGGAATGCCGTCTATGCGGGTGCTTCGTACCCGATCGGCGCTTTAGGCGATCGTATTTCAAAGGAGTTTCTGCTTGGCTGCGGCTATGCTCTTGCGGGGCTGGTGGCCCTCGCGACCAGCGCGATGTTCTTTTCCGGCAGCGGCAAAGTGGCTCTGATCGGCGGAATTTTCGTTGTAGCTGGTATCTTTGCGGCGGCGCAGGACACGCTCGAAGGGGCCATTCCACCGGACTTCGTACCTGAGGCGCGCGGCACTGCCTATGGATTGCTTGGGGCCGTGAACGGAGCCGGCGATTTGATCGCGAGCGCCATGGTTGGAACCGTCTGGAGTTTGGTTTCCCCCGCGGCCGCTTTCGGGGCGGCCGCCGTCCTCATGTTGTCGGGCAGCGCGGTCATGTTCGCGATGCGTACCCGCGCCGCTTAAATTCTTTCTACGCCGTCGATAGGCCGTTCCAAAACTTCGCGGATTTTCGCCAGAAGTTCTTTCGGAACGAAAGGCTTTCGAAGAAAATCCGGAGGTTTCGCGATGTTTGGCAGTTGTTCGTCCATGTGACCTGAAATCAAAACAATTCGCGTTTCGGGCCGCTCTTGGCTTACGTGCTTTGCCAGTTCCAGGCCATTCATACGCGGCATTTGAACATCGCTGATCAGCATATCGATGGGATGAGGAAAACTTCTCGAGACCTCCAGCCCCTCCAGACCGTCCGACGCAACTAGAACAAAATAACCCTCTCGCGCGAGCATATGATGAAGAAAATTTAATACCACCGGTTCGTCTTCTACCAAGAGAATCGATTTCTTTTTCAGGTTCGTCATCACACGTCTGGTGAACGCATGGCAAGTGCCAAGATTACGAACCGTCTCCCCATCCTTGTATGCCAGCTTACATTTGCCGCTAAGAATTTGGCGTTCGTCCCACAATCGACCCAAGCCAGCAAGCGGAATATCCGGCCGCTACGCTGAGCATCACATACGCCACCGCAATTCCGGAAAAACCCTGTTGCACGCTGGCGTATGTTTCCCATTCGAAAGCGGAGAAAGTGGTATAGCCGCCGAGGAAACCCACAATCAAAAGGGGGCGTAAAGTGGGATTCAGCCATCCGCGTTGAGTAAAAATTGTCAGCAGCAGGCCGATCAGAAAAGAGCCGGTGATATTGATGGTGAAAGTGGCGAGCGGGAACCGTCCGCTATAACGGTCATTGATGGCAGTGCCGACGAAGTAGCGAAGCGCCGATCCGGCAGCGCCCCCAACACAGACACACAAGTATTTGGTCGGCAATCTTTGCATCTTACCCTCTTGGAGCTTCAACTGTTAACATGCTTTCGTGATGCCTCGGGCGTCGAACCAGGAATACACGCGTGACGATGTTCTCCGCATGCTCGGTATGTCCGAGCGCCAGCTTCGGGGCTGGGAAAAAAGCGGGCTGATCCCCACTGGCCCGGCGTTTTCCTTCTCCGATCTGATCGCCTTGAAGACCTTGCAGAAGCTGCGCGAGAAGCGCGTCCCGGCAAGAAAAATCGGGAACGCCATTCAATCCTTAAAGCGGAAGCTCTCGCATGTGGAGCGGCCGCTCTCTGAATTAAAAATCATCTCCGACGGGCGCACCATCTCGGTGCTGGTCGCCGGTCAAAAGATGGAAGCCATCAGCGGGCAGATGCTGTTCGACTTCGATACAAGCGATCTGCCGAGCTTGAAATCGTTTCCTTCGCCCAGCGCGCCCACGGTGGCCAACCAGGAGGCCGAAGCCGAAAGAGTTTTTCAACGCGGGCTCATGCTGGAAGAGACCGGAGCCCCAGTTCAGCAGGCGATCGATGCATACCAGAAGGCCGTGCAACTCAATCCGCAAGCCGCCGGCGCGCTGGTAAATCTGGGAACTATCTTTTACCGGCTTAAGAAATTGAAAGACGCCGAGAGCCACTATCGGCGAGCCGTGGAGGCCGATCCGGAATATCCGCTCGCGCATTTCAACTTGGCTAATCTATACGATGAACAACAGCAGGCCGCACCGGCCCGGCATCATTATCAAGCCGCCCTGCGCTTGAACGCGACCTACGCCGATGCACACTTCAATCTGGCGCTGTTGTGCGAACGCACCGGTGACACCATGAACGCCGTGAGCCACTGGAAGGCGTATTTGAAACTCGATGCCACCAGCACCTGGGCCGGCACGGCGCGCCGCCAATTGGAACGGCTGACGCAAGTGACGCTCGTAAAACCCCGCTGAAGCCGCATTGTTATGCTGGTGATGGAGTTAACTTCCTTTGCATCGCATTGCTATCGCGTTTCGCAGTTTTTTTGCCTTGCTATTTAATGGCATGCTTCCGGGCGACCTGATTACGGAATTGGGGCTGGTGGAGAAGTCGGCCATTCCGAAGCCCACCCCACCGCCACCGCCGGCCCCGAGCGCTGCCGACGGCGCGCTGCAGTTTCTCGGAATTCTGCAACGCGACGGGCGTCTTCTGGATTTCTTAATGGAAGACATCGCGGCCTATTCGGATGACCAGGTGGGGGCCGCCGTCCGCGGTCTGCACGGCCTGACACGCGAGGCGCTTGACCGGTACGTAAAGCTGCAACCGGTGATCGACGGCGTGGAAGGCACCTTCGCCAAAACGCCCGCGGGCGAGCCGGGAATCGTGAAGTTCGTCGGCAATGTCCCGGCTGGCACGCCCAAAGGCGGGATACTGCGGCATCGCGGATGGCGCGCGGCGACTATTCAGCTTCCCCCCATTACGGGCCGCATGGACGTCACCGTGGTCGCGCCTGCCGAAATCGAAATCGAGTAAGCGCATGTCCGATTATGTGATCGGTATCGATCTCGGTACCACGAACTCGGCGCTCGCTTATAAAGCGATCGGCGGGGATGACGAGAAGGGCGCCGTGGAGCGGCTGCAAATTCCGCAGCTTGTAAACGCGGGCGAAGTGGCGGACGAAAACCTTCTGCCTTCGTTTCTCTACATTCCGGGTGAGAAAGATTTCGCCGCGGGGACGACCGCGCTGCCCTGGAACCCCTCGCCGCGGTACATTGTCGGAAGATTGGCCCAGAAGCGGGGAGTGGAAAATGCGGTCCGGCTGGTCGCTTCCGCAAAGTCGTGGCTGTCGCATGCAGGGGTGGATCGGAGCGCGGCCATTCTTCCCAATCATGCGCCCGACGGAGTGCCACGCCTTTCGCCGGTGGCCGCCTCGACGGAATACCTGAAGCACCTGAGGGCGGCCTGGGATGCCCGTTTTCCGGAGTCGCCGTTCGCCGCGCAAGAAGTCCTGGTGACGGTGCCGGCATCATTCGACGCGGTCGCGCGGGAGTTGACGCTGCAAGCCGCGGAGGATGCCGGCTGCCGGCAGGTTACGCTGCTCGAGGAGCCGCAGGCCGCGTTCTACGCCTGGATTGAGCGCCATGCGGACTGGCGCGAGCGCGTCCAGGTGGGCGATCTCATCCTCGTTGTGGATGTCGGCGGCGGCACGACGGACTTCACGTTGATTGCCGTCACTGAAGAACGTGGCGAGTTGGCGCTCGAGCGGGTCGCGGTGGGCGAACACATTCTGCTCGGTGGCGACAATATCGACCTCGCACTCGCGCGATTGGTCGCCGACCGTCTGGCGGAAAAAGGCACGCGCGTCGACTCCATGCAGTTGCAGACGCTCTGGGCGAACTGCCGCGCCGCCAAGGAAAAATTATTGGAGGAGGGCTCGACCGCGACCGAGCTGCCGGTTACGATTCTGGGTAAGGGCACGGGCCTTGTCGGCGGCACAATCAAGGCGGCGCTGCGTCGCCAAGACCTCGATAGCGTCATGCAAGGCTTTCTTCCGGAGACGCCGAGTTCGGAAATGCCTGTGCGGCAGAAGCGCCCGGGTCTGCAGGAAATCGGCCTGCCCTACGCTTCCGATGCCGCCATCACGCGCCACTTGGCGAAATTTTTGCGGCAGCAATCCGCGGCGAGCGAACAGAAGATGACGCGGCGCGGCCCGAGCGGTTTGGCCTGCCCCACCCACGTGCTGTTCAACGGCGGCGTGCTGCATTCGCCCTTCGTGCGCGAGCGGCTCATGAGCGTACTGAATGGCTGGCTGGCAGAAGAAGGTTTCGCCAAAGTTGAACCGCTCACCGGTGAGGATCTCATGCAGGCGGTGGCGCGCGGGTCGGCCTATTATGGAGCGGCGCGGCACGGTAAAGGAGTGCGCATCCGCGGCGGAATCCCCCGATCGTATTACGTGGGAATCGAGACCGCGATGCCGGCCGTGCCCGGAATGCCCGCACCCTTGAAGGCACTGACCGTCGCGCAGTTCGGCATGGAAGAAGGCACCGACGTTCGCATTCCGAATCGCGAATTCGGTCTGCTGGTGGGCGAACCGGCAGAGTTTCGCTTCTTCAATTCCGCCGTACGCAAGAACGACGCGCCCGGCACCATGATCGAAGATGTCGGCGACGAGCTCGAAGAAATGTCGCCTATGGAGGTGCACCTCTCGGCGGATCGCGACGATCGCGAAGTAGTCCGCGTCTCGTTTGAAACGGTGGTGACCGAGATCGGAATGCTGCAACTCTGGTGCGTTGCACGCGACGGGCGCCGTTGGAAACTCGAGTTCAACGTGCGTGAACGCGTGGCTGCATGAAGGTCGGTATCGATCTCGGCACCACGAACTCGGCGCTGGCGTGGATCGATCCGGCCGAAGCCGAGGACACCAGCTTTCCGCCGATTCGAATCTTCGATGTTCCCCAGTTGGTGAGCGCGAATCGCGTGGAAGCGCGCCGCACGCTCCCGTCATTTCTCTTCCTTGAGGACGGGCAGCCCGTCGGGGTTTACGCTCGCGAACAGGGCGCGCTGGTGCCAACGCGGCTGGTGCATTCCGCGAAATCCTGGCTGTCGAATCCGGATGTCGACCGCACCGCGAAGATTCTGCCTTGGGATTCGCCGGAGACGGGACGCGTGCTTTCGCCCGTGGACGTTTCGGCGCGATTTCTGGCGAAGTTTCGCGAAGCGTGGGATGCCGGGAAGTTCGGCCCGCTTGCGGATCAGGACATTGTCCTGACGGTTCCCGCATCGTTCGACGAGGAAGCGCGCGAGCTGACCGTGATGGCGGCCGCGGAAGCCGGCCTGCCCAAAATCACCTTGCTCGAAGAGCCCGCCGCGGCATTCTATTCGTGGATTGCCACAAACCTGGCGCAATCGCGCAAGCAGCTTTTCGATGGGCAGATCGTGCTGGTCTGCGACGTCGGCGGCGGCACCAGCGATTTCAGCTTGATCCGCGTTTCGCGCAAAGACGATCGCATTGAATTCACGCGTACCGCCGTCGGCAAGCACCTGCTCCTCGGCGGCGACAATCTGGATCTCACACTCGCCTGGCTGGCCGAGAGCAAACTCAACGCGCAGCTTTCCATAAGGCAGCGCAGCGGGTTGCGGCGGCAATGCTCGGCGGCCAAGGAGCGCCTGCTCTGCGATCCGAAGCTGCGATCGGTGGAGATCACCGTGTTGGGCAGCGGGTCGTCTCTCATCGGCAAATCGCTGAAAACCGAGATTCTGCGTGAAGAAGCGCTGGAGCTGACGCTCGAAGGATTCCTTCCCTTGAGCCCGCGCGGCGAAGGGCCCAAGGATGAAAAACGTAGCCTCTTTCGCGAATTGGGGCTGCCATTCGTCAGCGACCCTGCAATCAGCAAACATCTGAGCGTGTTTCTGGAGAGCGCCGGCGAAATCCCCGACGCGATTCTGTTCAACGGCGGCTTCTTCATCCCGGAGGTCTGCCGGTCGCGTGTCGCTGACGTGTTGGAGAACTGGTATGGCCGGCGTTCGGAGATTTTTGAAAATCATGATCTGGATCTAGCGGTCGCGACGGGCGCCGCGTATTACTCGTACGTCCGCTCTACCGGCCACGGCGTGCTGGTGCGCGGCGGCCTGCCGCGCACTTACTACATCGGGATCGGTGCAGATTCGGCGGTGTGCCTGGTGCCGCGCGGCGCCGAAGAAGGTGTAACGCTCGAGATCGATCGCGAAGATCTGCAGATCGTCGCGAATAAGCCGGTAACGTTCCGTCTGTATAGCTCGCTGACGCGGATTGACGATGCGCCGGGGCAGGTCATCCGCATTGCGGATGCGGGCGATGATCTGCATGCGCACGCGCCGTTGCAAGCCGTGATCCGGTACGGCAAGCCCGGCGAAAAATTGATTCCGGTGAAACTCGGGGCGCGGCTCACCGAAGTCGGGACGCTCGAAACCTGGTGCGATTCGAAAGTCAGCGACCACCGCTGGCGTTTGCAGTTTGAGCTGCGCAAAGCTGCGGTAGCGGCGGCGCGCAAGCCTGCCGCTGTCGTGAGCGAAGAGCATGTAACACAAGCCGTCACGCTCATTCGCGAAATGTTTTCGGTCGGCGGCAACGCGCCGATCGCACCGGAAGAGTTGCCCGCCGCGCTCGAGCAGCGTCTGGGATTGGGCCGGAATTCCTGGCCGGTGGCGGCCATCCGCCAACTTGCCGACGCATTCATCGCTTCTGCCGATGGACGCAAGAAGAGCCCTGCATTCGAAGTGCGCTGGCTCAATTTATGCGGCTTCTGCCTGCGCCCGGGATTCGGTTTTCCAGGTGATGATTACCGCATCGAGCAAGCGCGGCGCGTCTACGCCGCTGGTCTGCAATTTGCCAATCAGGTGCAGAACGAAATCGAATGGTGGATTTTCTGCGGACGCATCGCGGGCGGCTTGAATCGCAATCAGCAGGTCGATATCTTTCAGCGTCTCTCGCCCTTCCTGCTGCCGCGCGGCGGCAAGAAAGTACCGCGTGTCAATTCGAGTCTGCTTCGCGAGATGTGGCGCACGGCGGCCAGCCTCGAGTTGTTGCCCATCGCCACCCGCGCGGAATTGGGCGACGCTTTGATCCGTGCCGCCAAGGCAACATCCCTGCGAGATACAGATCTCTGGTGCCTGTCGCGTCTGGGCGCGCGCGAACTGTTTTACGGGCCGGCCAATCAGGTGCTGCCGCCCCCGACGGCCACGCGATGGATTGAGGCCATTCCCGCATCGCTACAATCCGCGAGTGCCCTGGAAGCCCTGGCATCACTGGCGCGACATACCGGCGACGTAACGCGCGACGTCTCGCCAAAAACATTCGAAGCGGTGAGACTGCGTCTGGCGAATTCGCCCAAGCTGCTCGCGATGCTCGAAGGCACGGAGGAGCGTGATGAGAGTATGCTGGGCCGAATTTTCGGGGAATCGCTGCCGTCCGGTCTAGTGCTGGGCAGCGACGGGGCTGGTAATTAGCCGAACCGCGTTGCGCATCAACTGCAGGCCATGATCTTCAGCCGCCGTCAATATTGATTCAGGGTGGAACTGCACCGCCTCAATGGGAAGCTCGCGATGCCGCACCCCCATGATCACGCCATCGTCGGATTCAGCCGTAATCTCAAGACACGCCGGCAGGTGTTCCCGGATCGCATAGAGTGAGTGATAACGGCCCACCGCGAACTCTTGCGGAAGCCCTTCAAATACGCCGGTGCCGCGGTTGCGAACCAGCGACGGCTTGCCGTGCATCGGGTATCCCAGAACGCCAAGTTCTCCGCCGAAGGCTTCGACCACGCCTTGCAAACCGAGACAGACGCCGAAAATCGGTATGCCCAGGCGAACGGCTTGCAGCACTAAATCGGGAACGCCGAAATCCGCCGGGCGTCCGGGTCCGGGTGAAATCAGCAGCAGGCTCGGAGCAATCTCGCGCAACAGCTCGGGCGGAAATCCAGCGCGATACGTAATCACTTCCGCTCCGGTCTGACGCGCGTAGTTCGCCAGCGTGTGGATGAAGCAATCGTCGTTGTCGACCAGCAGCAAACGCGCGCCAGCATTGTCGTGTTCAACGGGAAGCGGAGCCTTAGATTTTTTCTCCGTGACGCCGAGCAGCCGGAAAAAGCCAGTCGCTTTCAGCCGTGTCTCGGCCTCTTCCAGAGCGGGAACGGAGTCGTAGAGCAGCGTCGCGCCGGCAGGATAGCTCGCCATGCCCTCGCGCAGGTAAGTCGTGCGAATCAGAATGCCGGTGTTGATGTCGCCATTCAAATTCAGCATCCCGACTGCGCCGCCATACCAGCCTCGCGCCGATTTCTCCAGCCGCTCGACGGTTTGCGCCGCGGCTTTCTTGGGCGCGCCAATTACGGTGACGGCCCACATATGACTCAAAAACGCGTCGAGCGAATCGAAACCCTCCTTCAGGAAGCCTTCCACGTGATCCACCGTATGGAACAACCCGACATAGGATTCGATCAGTCGCCGCCCAATCACTTGCACCGAGCCCGGCTCACAGACCCGCGATTTGTCATTGCGGTCCACGTCGGTGCACATGGTCAGCTCGGATTCTTCCTTGGCGGAATTCAGAAGCTCGCGAATATTTTCGGCGTCACGGAAGGGGTCGCCGGTGCGCCGCGCCGTGCCGGAGATGGGGCACGTCTCCACGCGCTGCCCTTCGATGCGCACAAACATTTCCGGAGATGCGCCCACCAGTTGCTCGGAACCGAACTGCACCAGAAATTCATACGGACTCGGATTTGCCCGCTGCATCCGCTCGAACAGGTCGGAAGGCTTTCCGGAATACGGCGTCTGGAATGTTTGCCGTAAAACCACTTCGTAATAGTCGCCCCGCCGCATGCCTTCGCGGACGGTTTCGACGTTCGCCATATACTCTTCGGGCGTGTGATCCGAAGTAATAGGGCCGGGCGCGCGCGCTCCGGACGGGGCAATTTCTTCGGCGGTGCGTTCCACACCGGCCGTGGTCAAACCCGCTCCGGCGAAATCATACTGGAAGCGCTCGATCTGCTCGCGCTTGCGATCCATAAAGCAGATGTCATCGCACAGGAAGAGATGCAAATCGCGATGTCCGTCGCGCGGAAGTTTCTGTTTAATGGGCTCGAACTGGAACAACAGATCGTAGCCGAACGCGCCGATGAACGCGAGGCGGCTGTCTTCGGCGTTGCGAAATTCTTCGGTGAGCGCGCGCAAAATCGAAAATGCGGAAGGCTGTTTGCTGCGCTCTTCTTCCGGGAAAAGGCGGGGCATCGGCTTCAGCAGCCCGTGCAGCGCTCCATCGCGGAGTTCAAAGCTATCCCAATGAGGATGATCTTCGAGGATCGGGAAAAGAATCTGGTTCAGAATACGGCCGCGCTCGTTCAACGGTCGGAACTCAACAATCCGCTGGCGCGACACCATCTCAAGCGGCGGACGAGTCGAGGCAATATCCCAGCGCGAATATCGTCCAGGAAATTCATAACCCGATGACAAATACACGCCGCGGTGCGTGTCGAGTTCGCGCAGCAGAGAACGCAATCCCCGACGATATGGAATTTTCGTAGCGGTGCGCGTCACGGCGATGCCGTGAGGCGTGGAATAACGGAGTTCGCGCATGGAAACTATAAGAGCCTATGGACTTTCCTGACTGACCCGATTTCACTAAGCTTAACATTACAGCCCGGCGATTCTCACGTAAGCGCAATGCTACGATAGAAATTGGCGGTTCCGCCAAATCATGTACAACGCCTTCTTTGGACTCAAACAGAATCCGTTTAACTTAAGTCCCGACCCGGCCTTCCTTTACCGCAGCACGCAGCATGAGGAAGCTCTGGCGAATCTTCTTTATGGAGTGCAGAGCCGGAAAGGCTTTATCGCGCTGACCGGCGAAGTCGGCACTGGCAAAACGACCATGCTTGAGTGTCTGCGAGACTTCCTGTACTCGCAGCAGATACCTTTTGCGTTTGTCTTCAATTCGCGCCTGACGCCCGATCAGTTTTTCGAAATGATCGCCTACGATTTCGATCTGCGATGCTCGCGGACCTCGAAGATGGAAGTGCTCTTCGCCTTGAACGCGATGCTGATCGAACGCTCCAATCAGGGCAAGACGACCGTGCTGATTGTCGATGAGGCGCACAACCTGGAGTGGGAGGTCCTGGAAGAGATCCGGCTGCTGGGAAACCTTGAAAACCGGCGCGGCAAGCTGATGCAGATCGTCATCGCCGGCCAGCCGGAGCTCGATCGTAAACTCGAAGCCCCCAATTTTCGGCAGTTAAAGCAGCGAATCGCTTTGCGCTGTCAGCTTCGTCCATTCGGCCGCGGTGAGACGGCGCTCTACATCGCCTCCCGATTAGCTAAGGCCGGCATGGAGAACCAGACGGTTTTTTCGACTGAACTTCTCGACGAAATTCACGGCCGTACGCAAGGCATTCCGCGCGTGATCAATCTGGTGTGCGATAACTTGATGCTTCTGGCTTTTGCCATGGAGAGCAAAGTGGCAACCATGGAAATGCTGGATGAGGTCTCGAATGACTTACGGCTTGAGTGGCCGGGGAACCGCGCGCGTCACGAGGAACTCTACAGCCGCGGCGATTAGCAAAAAAATCGGGGCCGGATCTCCGGCCCCGCGTTTCCGCATACGCTCGTTTTACTACTGATTGACCGGGCTTGGTTGCGTTGCCTGATTATTCATAGCCGAAACGGATTCGGCTGTATAAATTACCACTTCCACGCGGCGGTTTTTGGCGTTCGAAGCTCTGCCGCGCCCCTCATCTACCGGCTTTTCTTTGCCTAAACCAATCATGTGGATGCGATATACCGGGATGTCCTGTTTGGCTACCAGATATTGCATCACGCGATCGGCGCGGCGCCGGCTGAGCGAAGAATTGTAATCCGCATTGCCAACGCGATCCGTAAAGCCTTCC
>JBBROU010000048.1:0-34723 GCA_038229055.1 Bryobacterales bacterium
GCGCGGATAACTTTCAAAAAAATATCGTGCTTCGGACACACGGCGTTGTACCTGCCCTACCGCTGTTCGATACAATTGCGGCATGCCCAATGAAACATACGCGCTTTTCGACACCACCGAAGGAAAGTTCAAGGCCAAGCTCTACGCCGACAAAGCGCCGAAAACGGTCGAGAATTTCGTCTCCCTCGCGGAGGGAACCACGACGGGCAAGCCATTCTTCGACAATCTGATTTTTCATCGCGTGATTCCGGATTTCATGATCCAAGGCGGATGCCCTGAAGGCAGCGGGCGCGGCGGCCCAGGCTACAAGTTCGCCGACGAGTTTCATCCCTCGCTGAACCACACCAAAGGCGGATTCCTTTCGATGGCGAACTCGGGGCCCAATACCAATGGCAGCCAGTTTTTCGTCACCGTGGCGGCGACACCGTGGCTAGATAACAAGCACAGCATTTTCGGTGAAGTGGTAGAAGGTTATGACGTGGTCGCGAAGATCTCGAAGGTTCCTCGCGATTCGGGGGACCGTCCGAAAAAGGAAGTGAAGATCAACTCGGTCAAGATCGAGAAGGACAAAGCTCTAGGTTAGGCACGCCGTAACCGGGCGTATGTCGACGATTATTTTCGGGGGGACGTTCGACCCCATTCACAACGCGCACCTGGAGATGGCGCGCGCGTCGGCGAAGCTGGTGGAGCGACCGAAGGTGTTGTTCGTGCCTGCCGGAACTCCTCCGCACCGGCCGACGGTGGCTTCGTTCGCAGACCGGTTCGCGATGGTTAGCTTGGCCTGCCGCGACGAGCCCGGGTTCGAAGCCTCGGCGCTGGAAGAGGGCACGCACAAGAGCTATTCCATCTTGACCATCGCGAAGGTGCGCGCACAATCGCGCACCGGCGAACCGCTCTATTTCCTGATAGGGGCGGACGCATTCGCCGAAATCGAGACGTGGCATCGCTGGCGCGAGATGGTCGATGCGGTCGAATTCATTGTCGTCTCGCGGCCGCGCGCGATGTACCATGTGCCGGCCTTGGGTCGTGTGCTTCGCGTCTCGCTCGATCTGGATATCTCGTCGTCAGGCATCCGCCGGGATCTCGCCGCGGGTGAGACTCGCATCGCTGTGCCGCCGCCGGTGCTGAACTATATCCGCGAGCGGCATCTGTACCAGACTGCGCGAAGCTGAATTTCGGTCACAACGGCCCGAGTTTCCAGATAACTCGATAATTATGTTTCCTTTAAGCATTCTTGCGGACGTGTTGGAAATCGGATTCCGACGGCACGCCCTATAGACTGAGGCCAGCGGGAACTCAATTCCCGGGAGGTTTCGATGGGTATCGGCCGGGTAGGAGCGATCGGGCTCTGGCTTTCAATTGTCGGATGGGCGCAACCTATCATGACGACGATCCAAGATACGTTGTACAAAGCCGATGGATCGAGGCTGAATGGCACGGCGGTGGTGAGTTGGGCTGGATTCGAAGCGGGCGACACGACGAACATTGTGCAGCAGAGCCTGACGGTGCCCATCATCGACGGGAATCTATGGGTGCAACTGGTTCCAAGTGCCAATGCGACGCCCGCCACGGTTTACACGGTGAACTATAGCAGCGACGGGAATCAACAGTTTGCCGAGACCTGGTCGGTGCCCGCAAGCACGGTCACTCTGCGCGTGCGGGACGTGCGCACGGGCAGCACCACGACGACGAGCCCCTCGCAATCCGGCGCTCCTCCTCCGAGCGGCCAATCGCCGATCCTCGAAAGTAACGTGGTGGGGCTGATCTCCGACTTGGGGCTCCGTCCGGTGAAGGGGCCTGGATTCGCTCTGGGAAGGACCGCAGTGGTGAATTCATCGGGCGGCATCGAGTCGGTGATCGGGAATTCTTCGGACTGCGTCCACGTCGACGGAACTTCGGGACCTTGTTTCGATCCGACACTGCTGCCGTCCTATTTTGACGGGGAAACGCCGGGCGGGCTGGTTGACGGGGCAAACGCGAGTTTCACGCTGGTGAACGCGCCGAGTCCGGTGAGCACGTTGGCGCTGTATCGCAACGGAATTCTGCAGAAGACGGGCTCGGATTTTAATTTGAGCGGCAGCGGGATTGTCTTTTTGACGGGAGCGGTCCCGCAGCCGCAGGATACTCTGCTGGCGTCCTACAGGCTTTCCGCCGCGGGGTCCTTGGGGAATCTGCAGGGAGGTGGCGCTCCCATCGGGCAGGTGAAGTCGACCACTCCCCAAGTGCTTTGCAGCAGCACGGGTTCGTCGACCACGGGATCGGTTGCTTCCAGCCTGGGGAGTTGTACCATCCCGGCGCATTTGTTTGTCCCCGGTGACCGGGTGGAGGTCCATTTCTCGCTGACCCACCAGGGAAGCAATTCCTCTTTTGAATTTTTCGTTTATTGGGGTGGCACGCTTCTGGTTCACCGGACGCCGGGCACGAACGATGCACTCATTTCGGGGCGCGCCGGAGCGACGGTAACCTCCGGCGGCGTTCAATTCGACGTGGAATCGTGGGGCACTCTGATGGCGCTGCTACCTGGGCTCGGGACCGCGAACGATTCTCTATCGGTGCCGCTGAAGATCGATTTTCAAGCCGATCTGGCTCGTGCCGGTACCGACAGTGTCGCGTTGGTGAACTATACGGTCCTGCGCTATCCGGCGATCAGCCATCCCTAAAGCAAGGAACGAACAAAATGGAAAAAGAGCTAATCGGAAAGATCGGCGAGGAGGTTCTGGTCCACGTGCATTTGCACGATCAGCCGGACGGCAGTTACTTGGCGACATGCGCGGAAATTCCGGGCTGTTCAGTCGCGGCCTCCACCGAGCAGGAGGCCAGGGAACTGATAAAGGAGGCGATCGAGGCCAGCGTCAGCATGCTCCTGAAAGAAGATCTTCGCGGCCACAATCTCCGGATTATGACGGCCTGACCGTCACTTCAAGTATTTTTCGAGATCCGGATTCAGTTGCGCTTGCACCTCGGGAAGGTCGAGGTCCGGTTTCGTCACCACGCGCGGAGCCAGGTTCTGAATTTTCCGCGGAGTGCCACCCTTCAATTTCATCACGGCCGCCTGCACTGAGTCGTACCCCATCTTGAACGGATTCTGTACCACGAGCGAATCGATCAAACCCGTCTTCAAGTCTTCGATGAGGTTCGGGCTGGAATCGAACCCGACCAGCTTCACGGCGCTCTTTCGGCTCTTCAACGCCTGCGCCGAACCCACCGTGCTCGATTCATTCGATGCGAAGAGCGCATCCAGACCCGGATAGGTGGTGAGCAGATTTTCCGCGACGGCCAGCGACTGCGCGAAGTCGGCGTTTCCATATCTCTTGTCGACAATCTTGATGCCCGGAGCATCGCGCTCGATTGCGTCTTCGAATCCCTTCTCGCGCGCCATGGTGGAGGCCGCGCCCACTTGCACGGCGACAATTGCGACCGTACCCTTGCCGTGCAGAATCTGTTTCACGCGCGCCGCGGCCAAGCCGCCGGCCTGATAATTGTCCGTGGCCACCTGCGACACGAAGTTCGGCGTGTCCACCGGCGAATCGAAGATAATCACCGGGATTCCCTGCTTCGCCGCACGGTCCACCGCGCTGACCATGACCGTCTTATCGATGGGCGCGACCACAATCGCGTCGACGCCCTGGTTGATCATGGCGTCGATAATCTGTAACTGCCCATTGAAATCGGTCTCAGTCGCCGGTCCGTTCCAGATAATCTGAACCTGATTCTCGCCCGCCGCTTTGTTCGCGCCGGCATGCACGGATTGCCAGAACAAGTGCGCGCGGCCCTTCGGGATGACGGCGATGCGCTTGCCTGTATTGCGCGAACAGGCGCCGATTCCGATCGCGCCGATGGCCGCCAGGCATAAAGCCAACCGGCCTGAGATTGTCCTCAATCGCAATATCCTTACTTGTTGACGAAACCGCTGACGTAGATCGAGTGAACGCCCTTCACCATGGTCTCGGTCCCGGTCACTTCCATGACTTTGGCGATATTGTCGGTCGCGGCTTTGCGAAACGTAGTCTGCCCATCGCGTCGAGGATCGTGCTCTTCCTCCATCAACATGTAGATCATGCCGGCTTTGGTCACCAGACCGATGGGTTGGCCGCTGTTCAGGCACTTGGTCCCGCAGGGCTTGTGTTTCTCGCCGTGCTTACCGAGTTGGAGGTAGCACGAGAGGTCCACGATTTCACCGGTTACGCTGACCGCTTTGCCCATCACGGGCTTGCCATCCACGGATGCGCCGATGGTCGTCGACGACCACGGCTGATCCGCTTTCTCGCCCATCTTGCCGGTGGCCGTAAAGCCGCCTTCCGGATTCATCTGGGGCTGCAAAACTCCGCCTGCCGCGGTTTTCGTGGATGCCGGCTTCTTCTCCATCTTTTTGTCCGCATCCTGGGCCAGCATCGCCATACAGGCGAACGCCGGAATTGTCAAGAACATCACTTGCTTGATGGTCATCGTCAGTCAATCTCCTCAATCGAAGTTGCTAACCGCGAACGCTTGCCGCGGGAATTTTACGCATCAGGTCCGCCGGTTCAGTCTGGCTTTCAGCGCCGATGGTGAAGCAATCCAATACATTTTGCGCCAACGCGAATTGCAGGGCCTCGTCGGCCTTGTTTCGCAACCGGCCCGCGCCCGACGCCGATCACCACCTCGGGCGCAGCATCCATGGCGACCTGCGCCGGATTGAGGCGCGCCAGATCCACTTCCACCCATGGCATCCGCGCCGATGTCCGCAGCGCCTCGATGGTGTGGTTCGAGGTGCCGTGCGCGCGCACGATGCCCTTCTGCTGGGCCTCGGAGATCACTTCCATGGCGCCCTTTTTCTTCTCGGGCCAGTCGCCGTCCAGCATACAGTGCAGCAGCAGGATGTCGATGTAGTCGGTTCCCAATCGCGACGTTCTCGCGCTTCACGGATTTTAGCGCTTCCTTCACATGCGGATGGCTTCCGTACTGATCGGCCGAGTCCCAGAAAGTGCAGCCGTGGTCAAAGCCTAACTTGAACAGATTCGCTACGCCTTCAATGCCTAGTTTTCTGGTCTGGTTGGAACTGCCGCCGGCCCCATTGGTGCCGGTGCCCATGGCTAAGCGGCTGAATTCAACTTTGCGCGGCCCTAGTCGAACGCGGTCGCTGGCTTGTTTCTTCGTAGCACCGGCGAAAAGTTGATACGGGAAGTTGTTGAGCGCGACGCCGCCTGCAACCGCGGCGCCGCGAGCCAAGAAATCTCGACGGTTCATGCAAGCTCCTGTCCCATATCATATGCGAAGTGCACGAGATTGGAACGAAGCTGCGTAGTTCTGTCGAGGGGTTTACCGAGTTACATCGCGGCGCCGCGCACAAGCATCCCAGCAATTTGCTGGACGGCGCCTTGGATTTCATTAACTCGAGTTTCCAATCGTTCAAGCTCAGAAGCCTGCGGCTGAGTGTGCTGCTCGGCGGGTCGCGATGCAGCCACGTGCTTCAGGATTGCGCAACGGGCAAAATCTGAGATGCTGCGCGCACTCTGATCTTCTGCTGCCTTCTTTAATTCCTCATACTCTCGTTCCGACAAACGAAAATTTACTAATCGGGCTCGTGGTTGGCAGATGGCCATAGATATCGTTCCTCTTGTGGCCTAAACCCGGCGAATTACAATTTGCTTCGGTTCGTGATGAATATTTTTTAACTCGTTTAAAATCTGTAATTTGGTGGCTTGATGTTCTTCAGCCGCAAATAGACTTCGGCTTGGCCGCGATGATGCGCCATGTGTGTAAAATATGACCAAAGCACATCCCGCCCCGGCATCTGGCGCGGCTCTTTCCCGTAAAGCTTGTCGAGTTGCTCATCGGACATCGCGTCCAGTTGTTTGGCGCAGAAATCGAAAGTGTCGTTCAAATACTTCATTACGGAGACTTTATCCAGCGCTTCCGGCCGGGCGGGCGGATTTGCGCCAGTGATCCTGCCGAAGTTCGACGAGTTCGCCTGGGCGATATGCGCCATCAACTCGCCAAAGCTCATCTCCACGGGCTTCAGTTCCGTGTTCGGAATGAAGTTGTAACTATCGGCCGGCATTGCGTCCGCAACCGCGAGCGTCAATTCGCGAGACGTGGCCCAGTGCTTGGCAAAGTCCGATTTCCAATCGGCCGCCGTAAACGAAGAAGCGCCAAAAACCGGAACTGCCAGCAGCGCGCATCCGGCAACGAGACATAGCAAAGCTCTTTTCATCGATGATGATCTCCGCGTTCAATTGTTCCCGAATTCGGCGGAAACAGCAACCCGCCCGTTGCCCCTCGTCAGTGGTGGGCCATATTACGAGACTGCCACTTCACAATCGCGACGCCCGAGAAAATGATCGCCATCGCAATCGCTTCGCGAATTCCGAAGTGTTCGCGATATAGCAGCCAGCCTAGAGTCACCGCTACGATTGTGTTGAAGTACGGATAGATCGAGACGACCGCTACGGGCAGTCTGTCCAGCGCATAAGCATAGGCACTGTAGCCGACAAGCGACCCGAATATCACGAGGTACACGACTGCGCCGACGCCGCGATAACTCCAGACAACAGGGGCGTGCGGCACAAGAATCGCCAATGGCAGAAACGACAGACCCGCCGCCATTTGCTGCACGCCGCCAATTACTACTGGATGCGCCTTTGCGGTCTGCCGTCTCTGGTAAATCGATCCGACGGCCCACGCCACCACACCAAGCTGGGTGATGGCGAACCCGGCTAGTGCGCGCGTCCCTAAGCTCTGTGAATTGAAGCCAGGCGTTACCAGCATCGCCGTGCCGGCAAAGCCCACCAGCATGCCGCATACGGTTGGAAAGTGGAGGCGCTCTCCGCCCGCGAACGCCGCTTCGATGCCCACCATCCAGAACGGCGAAATGGTGATGAACAGGCTCGCCAAGCCGCTGGGGATCAACAATTCAGCCCAGGCCAGGCTTCCGTTGCCGATGCCCAAAATCAGAAATCCGCACAGTGCCGCAACACCGAGTTCGCGTCCACGCGGGATGTGCGCGCCTCGCGCGACAGCGGCTCCGAGCAGCAGAGCGCCCGAAACAAAAAAGCGTGAGCTCACCAGGATCGCCGGAGGAAACGCTTCCAGCGCCATCCGAATGGCAGCGTAAGTGGTTCCCCAGAAGAAGCAGACGGCCGCAAGCGCCATATATGCTTTCGCGCCGCTGTGTCGAGGCAATTCACAGAGTAGCAGCGGTTATGCCAACATGGAAAATTGATCGTAACGCTCACTGTGAATCCAGCGATCGACCGGACAATTACGGTTGACCGGCTCGTATTTGAAGATCGCGCTTATATCCTGTCGACCAAAGATTCGCCTGGCGGGCGGGGCATTAATTCTTCCTGCGTGATTCACTCGTTCGGGGGCGACACGCTCGCGATCCTGCCCGCGGGCGGAAGTTCCGGGGCGCGTTTTGGCGATTTCCTGAACGACTGCGGCTTCCCTGTGGTGATCGTTCCAATCCGCAACAAAGTTCGGACCAACCTCACCATCACCGACCGGCACGGGCTCACGGTGAAGCTCAATGAGCTGGGACCGAAGGTGGAGAAAGCGGAGATCGGCCGCATTGAGCGCACCGTGAAGGCCAAGCTGGATGGCGCGGATTGGCTGATGCTCTGCGGGAGCTTACCGCCCGGAGTTCCGTCGAAATTTTACGCGCAGTTGATTCATTTGGCGCGCCAGCATGAGGTGAAGACGCTGCTCGACACCGATGGCGACGCGCTGCAGGAAGGTCTGGACGCCAAGCCCACGGTTGTCTCCCCGAACCAGCAGGAAGCCGAGCGGCTGCTGAAAACCGCGCTGCTCACCCGCACGCACTATCTGCACGCCGCCGAGCGCATTCAGGCAATGGGCGCGGAATCCGTGATTCTTTCCCTTGGGAGCCGTGGTGCGATCGGCGCATTCTGCGGCCGCATGATCGAGGTAATCCCGCCGCGCGTAGATGCCGTGTCGCCGATCGGCGCGGGCGATGCCTTGGCCGCCGCGTTCCTCTGGGCCATGGAGAACAAGGACGATTACAAAGACGCGCTGCGGTGGGGAGTTGCGGCCGGAACGGCGTCGGCGCAATTGCCCGGCATGCGTTTCGCCACACTGGAGCAGACGCGCGAGATCTATCGCGGCGTCGAAGTGCGGCGCGTAGAGTAATGCCGCAGGTGCCCGCTGAAACGCGACCGCCGGAGCCGGTGAAACGACACAGTGTGGTCCGTTCCGCGGGGGTGGTATCGGCGGCTGTGTTTGCCAGCCGCATCAGCGGGCTGGTGCGCGAAAGCATAATGGCCCGCTTGTTTGGCGCGAGCCAGCTCAACGACGCCTTCGTGCTCGGCTTTCGCATTCCCAACCTGACGCGCGACTTGTTCGCCGAGGGCGCGCTGTCCTCGGCCTTCGTTCCCACTTTCACGCGATATCTCACCACCAAAAGCAAACAGGAGGCGCGCGAGCTTTCGAATCTGGTGGCCACGACGCTCATCGTGATCGTCGGCATATTCTGCGTGCTGGGAATGGTGTTCAGCCCGCAACTTGTGAACCTGCTCGCGCCCGGGTTCCACCAGGTACCCGGAAAATTCGAGATTGCCGTATCGCTGACGCGCGTCATGTTCCCGTTTCTATTGGTGGTGGCGCTCGCGGCCCAAGCCATGGGCGTGCTGAATGCGTGCGACCAGTTCGGCGTGCCGGCGATGTCGTCGACGTTCTTCAATATCGGCTCGGTTACATGCGGACTGATACTCGGCTATTGGATTGGGCCGCATATCGGTCTGCAACCCATCTTCGGCATGGCGTACGGGGTAGTTTTCGGCGGCGCGATGCAGCTCTTTTTTCAAGTTCCCAGTCTCTTGCGCCAGGGCTTTTCCTTTGTTCCGCGCTTCAGCACTTCGCACCCGGGACTGCGTCAGATTCTGAGCCTGATGGGGCCGGCGATCCTGGGAAATGCGTCGGTCCAGATCAACACTGTGATCAACACAAACTTCGCCGCGGGAATTACCGACGCCGCGGGGCACGTGATCAACGGGCCGGTGAGCTGGCTGAGTTACGCTTTCCGATTCATGCAACTGCCGCTCGGATTATTCGGGGTATCGATCGCTTCGGCGACGCTGCCCGCTATTTCGCGCAGCGCGGCGTCCGATAATATTGCAGAATTCCGGCAGACACTCTCGCGCTCCATCGCCATGGTGATGCTGCTGACCATTCCTTCGTCTGCCGGGCTCGCAGTACTGGGTGAAAGCATGATCGCAGCGGTTTATCAAGGGGGCCATTTTACTCGCGCCGACACGCACCAGACCGCGATCGCCCTCGCCTGTTATTCGGTGGGCCTTACTGGATACGCGGCTCTGAAGGTGCTTGCCCCAGCTTTTTACGCTTTGAATGACGCGCGCACGCCGATGCTTGTGAGCCTGTGTTCCATTGCGGTGAACTACGCAACGGCGAACACCATGATCCGGCTTGCAGGGCTAGGCCATGCGGGTCTGGCACTCTCGACGTCGGCTGTCGCGCTGTTCGGATTTTTCGTGCTGTTGCTGGTGATGCGCCGCCGCATCCATGGCGTGAACGGCGGCGCATTGCTCTCGAGCTTTCTCAAAATCACCGCGGCCTCGGCAGTAATGAGTGCGGTTTGCTGGACGGTGAGCTACTTTTTGTTACGCTCGCTGGGCCATTCACGGGTGGCACATTTGGCGACTCTCGCGATCGCCGTCCCGCTCGGGGGAATCTGCTTTTACTTCGGATGCCGTCTGTTTAAGGTGACGGAGCTCGATGCCGCGCGTGACGCCTTCGCCGCGCCCCTTATGCGCCGATTCGGTTTCGGCAAGGGTCCGCATGTTAAACTTTCATAAGAAATGCTCCCCGACCTTAAGTTGGCGGTGCGATTACAGGACTTAGACAATCGTGCCGCGGTTTTGACCAAAGAAATCTCCGCGCTTCCGAAACACATCGCCGAAATCGAAAAAAAATTAGAAGGGCACCAACGCAAACTGGAGGCAGACAAAGCCGCGTTGTCGGGTAACCTGCGCGACCGCAAGAAGTTCGAAGCCGACATTCAAACCCAGGAACAGAAAATTTCCAAGTTAAAAGGGCAGATGGTCGACGCCAAGAACAACGACCAGTACCGCGCTTTTCAACATGAGATCGATTTCTGTCAGAAGGAAATCGGCGCTTCTGAAGATCGGATACTGGAACTGATGAGCGAGTCGGAGCGGCTCGAGAGTAACGTAAAAACTGCCGAGGCCGCACTTAAGGAAGAGAAGCGGCACGTGGACGCGGAAAAAGCCACCGCCAAGGAACAGACCGCCGCGGATCGCCACGCACTCTCGATTTTGGAAGCCGAACGCAAAGCGATCGTGGGAGAAGTCTCTCCGGCCGTCTTGAACTCCTATGAGAGGATTCGCAAATCGCGCGGCGGCGTCGCGATTGCAGAGGCTTTGGATGGCCGTTGCTCCAAATGCCACATCGCGCTACGCCCGCAGTTTTATCAAGAGTTAAAACGCGATGTGAAGGTGATGTACTGCGAAAGCTGCAATCGCATGCTTTACTACAATCCGCCGCAGAGCTTCGAGAACGCAATCGGGCCGGGCCAAGCCTCGCACCCGGCCTGAATCGCTCCGTTTAGCTGGCGAGCGCGCAGCCCGGATGGCCGCAATTGCACGAAATCTCAATGGTCGATTTCGCATCCTTGCAGCGGGTACTGCAATATTTCTCGCCCTTGGGTGCCATGCAGTTGCACGCGGGGTGGGCGCATTTCTTCTGTTCATCGGCCATAAGACGGTACCTCGACGTTCACGATATCACTTTCCAGGCGGATATTTCCGCGCGATCAGCACGCGCGAAGGATAGAAAATCTGTCTGACCTTCTCATCGCGCAAGAGTTCAAATTCGCCCGCCCGCATTAGTGCCGGGATACGCTCTTCCACTTGCCGGCCCCAAAACGCAGGCGCCAGCTTACCGCAGACGCGATAGAGACTGTTGAACACCGCCGCATTCTGCCCGATGAGAATGAGCGCGAAAGTCCCCCCGGGGCGAAGCACGCGGTGAACTTCGCGCAAGGTTCTGACGATGTCGGCGGGGGCGAGCAATTCAAGTAGATAGCAGCAGACAACCGCATCGAAACTGCCATTGCGAAAGGGCATGTTGCGGGAATCCACGGCTCCGCAGCGCGCCCGGGCGTCGGGGAACGCACGCGCGGCGTCCCTCTGCGTGCGAGCGGCCATGTTGGGCGAAAGATCCACGCCCACTGTTTGGCCATGCCGGTTCGATCGCACCAGCCGGCGGAACATTTCGCCCGATCCGGTTGCGACCTCGAGTACGCTGGCCCCATTTGGAATGTTCGCGATTTCAACGGCTCTGCGGTGGGCCTGCGAATGGAATAGCATAGTCGAAAGCGGGTACACGACCGACAAGCGGTCATATATGCGGCGCGTGCGATCCGAAAGGGTCGCGGGCATTTCCCCTATCGGCCACGAGGAAAGAATCGGCTGAGTATCGCTCAAAAATTCGGACCTCCCCGGTCCGCGGTCAAGAAACGGCGGCCATGCTCGGCTGCAGTTCCGGAACTTCAATAGCAATTCGCGTGCCTCGGCCAACGTGACTGTCGATATACATCCGAAAATCGCCCCCGTAGAGCACTTTCAGCCGCTCACTCACGTTGTTTACGCCGATCCCGCGCTCCATCAGAGTGGCAAGCTGCGCCTCCGGAATTCCGACCCCGTCGTCCTGCACTACAACCTGCAACCGGCCCTCTATACGCCGCGCCTCAATCCGAATGGTGCCGCCTTCCATCTTGCCGCTCAGCCCGTGCTTCACGCAATTCTCGACCAGCGGCTGCAGCAGCATGCTCGGCACCAGCATGTCCAGGGTGTCCGGAGCGACGTCGCGCTCGTAGCGGAGCTTTTCGCCGAAACGCACGAGCTCGATAGAAAGATAGTCCGCGATAAAATCCAGCTCGTTCCGGAGAGCGGTTAGATTCTCGTGATTTCGCAGCAAGCGCCGCAGGATGCGTGAAAGCTGGAGCACCACTTCGCGTGCCTGCGGCGGATTGGTTCGAATTAAGGAGGACACCGAATTCAGCGTGTTGAATAGAAAGTGAGGGTTGATCTGACTGGTGAGAGCATCCAGCCGGGCACGCATTAACAGGCGCTCCTGCTCTTCCAGTTTTATCTCGTTCCGTGCGTTGTTCCAGACCTTCAGCGGAAGAGTCACCGCAAGGAACGTGCTCGCATAAACGGCCAGCGAATTGGGTAGATTCAGGTTCTTCCAGGCATCCTCCAATGAAAAGATGGTGCCGGGGAAAATATCGCCGAGTGTCTGTCTCAGGAACTCCGCGAAGAGAATCGCTCCGAAAAAGAATACGTGAAACAGAGCGCGCGGCAGATTCTTAACGTAGCGGAAGGCGCGGTATAGATTGAGATCGAAGAACGGCGAAAAGCGCCAGACGTCTTCCTTGTCGACGGCGCAGTCGCGCAGCAGGCCGCCCATGACACCGAGGCCCGCGAATACAGGCAAGCTCAAGTACTCGTGATTAAACATGGCCGGGATGGAGATCAGAATTCCCGATACCAATCCGGTTGCGTAGCCGCCGATGACACCGGCGAGCAAGCTGCCTTCGAGTCCCAGGTCGACTGCTTCGTAACCGCGGATGATCACGCGGATGGCGACGCCCGCCCCAAAGACGCCTGAGAACCACATCGCCAGTTGAAGACGCTGATTGAGCGTGCGCACCTCCCGCATCAGCAGGACGCGAAGCGCAGGGAATCTCACCAGGAAACTGGCGAGCGAAGCGACCACTCCCAGCTTCACCAGCAGCGTGATGAAGTGCCGTTCCACTCGGTGCCTATTATAATAAATGGTTAAGCCACTTCAGTTCTTCCCGATGCAAACGACTGCCTCCTTTCGGCTGGCCAAAATCGCCGAAGCTGATTTTCCATCCGAATACGGCACTTTTCGCATTTATGGGTTTGAGGGTCACTTCGCGAGCGGCTCCGTGGAGCGCGTCGAAGAGGCCGTGGTGCTGAAGATGGGTGACCTCTCAGGGCCGCCGCCGCTGGTGCGCATCCACTCGGAATGTCTGACCGGCGACGTGTTTCACAGTCTGCGGTGCGATTGCCGCGCGCAACTCGACCTCTCGCTGATGAAAATCGCCGAAGAGGGCCGCGGCCTGCTGATCTACGAACACCAGGAAGGCCGCGGGATCGGGCTGCTGAACAAGCTGCGAGCCTACGAGCTTCAGGACCACGGCGCCGACACTGTGGAAGCCAATGAACTTCTCGGCTTTCAATCCGACATGCGGAGTTATGAGCTGCCCGGGCAGATTTTGCGTTTCTTCGGACTTAGGCAGATTCGACTGCTTTCGAATAATCCGGAGAAGGTCGCCGCCGCGGAGAACGCGGGCGTGGAGGTTACCGAGCGCGTGCCGTGCATCGCGGACCAGCACGATTCACGTCAGGCTTATCTGCTGACTAAGAAGAACAAGATGGGGCACCTGCTCGAAGGGCTTTAAGCTTCGCTGCCCGCGAGTGCCTTATCGCGCCTGGTCCAACTGGCCTTGAAGAAATCGCGGTTCATCCGGGCAATCACTTCGAGGCGGATCTCCTTCGGACATACGGCTTCGCACTCGCCGATATTGGTGCAATGCCCAAAGCCTTCAGCCGCGGCTTGCGCCACCATGTTCAACGCGCGTTGCGCCCGCTCCGGCTGACCTTGCGGCAGCAATCCCAAGTGCGAAACTTTGGCGCCGGTGAATAGGGCCGCGGACGCGTTGGGGCAGGCGGCCACACAAGCTCCGCACCCAATGCAAGCGGCCGCATCCATGGCGCGATCCGACTTGTCTTTGGGAACCAGAATCGCGTTTCCATCCGGCGCGCTGCCGGTCGATACAGAGATGTACCCGCCTGCCGCGATGATCCGGTCAAGCGCCTTGCGGTCCACATAAAGATCTTTCACCACCGGAAACGCCCGCGCGCGCCACGGCTCCAGAAACAGGACATCGCCGTCTTTGTAGTGCCGCATGTGCAACTGACAAACTGCCGTTCCGTGCGACGGCCCGTGCGCAACGCCGTTGATCATAAATCCGCACGAGCCGCAGACACCTTCGCGGCAGTCATGGTCGAACGAGATGGAATCGCCGCCTCTCAGGATCAGTTCTTCGTTCACCACGTCCAGCATTTCGAGAAAGGACATATCCGGATTGACGTCTTTGGCTTCGTAGCGCGTCATGCGCCCTTTGTCGCTCGCGTTCTTCTGACGCCAGACATGCAACGTGAGGTTCATAGTCGGTCCTATTTGTAGCTTCTTTGGGATGGATGCACGTAGTGGAACTCGAGCGGCTCGCGGTTGAGCACCGGACATCCACCCGGCCCGCCATACTCCCACGCGGCGACATACGAATAATTCTCGTCATCGCGCAGCGCCTCGCCATCGGGAGTCTGGAATTCTTCACGGAAATGGCCGCCGCAACTCTCATTGCGTTCGAGTGCATCGATGCACATCAGCTCGGCGAGCTCGAAGAAATCGGCAACGCGTCCGGCGCCTTCGAGCGATTGGTTCAAGCCTTCGGCTGTGCCCGCAACCTTCACGTTCGCCCAGAAGTCGTCTCTTAACGAGCGGATCTTCCGGATCGCTGTCTCGAGTCCCGCGGCCGTGCGCGACATGCCGCAGTAGTCCCACATGATCTTTCCCAGCTCGCGGTGGAACGAAGCGACGGTGCGATTTCCGTTAATTGCGAGCAGCCGCTGCGTCATCGCCGTCACCGCGCTTTCAGCGGCGCGAAATTCATCGTGGGCCGTATCCAGCTTTTCGATCTTGGCGTTGGCTAGATAATTTCCAAGGGTGTAGGGGATCACGAAATATCCGTCGGACAGGCCTTGCATCAGCGCGCTCGCGCCGAGGCGGTTCGCCCCGTGATCCGAAAAGTTCGCTTCCCCGATGACGAACAATCCCGGAATGGTGCTCATCAACTGATAGTCCACCCAGAGGCCGCCCATGGTGTAGTGAATCGCGGGAAAGATGCGCATCGGAACTTTATACGGATCCTCGCCCGTGATGCGCGCGTACATTTCAAAAAGATTTCCGTATCGTTCTACAATCGCTTGACGGCCCAAACGCTTGATGGAATCGGCGAAATCCAGATAGACCCCGAGACCACTTTCGCCCACGCCGCGACCGTCATCGCACACGGCTTTGGCGTTGCGCGACGCCACATCGCGCGGCACCAGGTTGCCGAAACTGGGGTAGCGCCGTTCCAGATAATAGTCGCGCTCGCTCTCGGGAATCTGATCCGCCGGGCGCTTGTCCCCGGCGCGCAGCGGCACCCAGATGCGGCCATCGTTGCGCAGCGATTCGCTCATCAGGGTGAGCTTCGATTGATAATCGCCCGAGACCGGAATGCATGTCGGGTGGATCTGCGTGAAACATGGGTTCGCAAACGCAGCGCCTTTTTTGTGCGCGCGCCAGATCGCGGTGCAGTTCGATCCCTTGGCGTTGGTTGAAAGATAGTAAACGTTGCCGTATCCGCCGGTGCCGAGAATGACGGCATCGGCTACGCGGGATTCAATCTTGCCGGTCAGCAGATTGCGCGCGACAATGCCGCGCGCGCGACCGTCGATCACGACAAGATCGAGCATCTCGGTATTAGCGAGCATGGTCACGCCGCCCGCATGCACCTGACGTTCGAGTGCCTGGTACGCGCCGAGCAAAAGCTGCTGCCCCGTCTGCCCGCGCGCGTAGAACGTTCGCGAAACTTGCGCTCCGCCGAAGGACCGATTGGAAAGCGTGCCGCCGTATTCGCGCGCGAAGGGCACTCCCTGCGCGGTAGCCTGATCGATGATGGCCGTGCTGATCTGGGCCAGACGGTAAACATTGGCTTCGCGCGCGCGGAAATCACCGCCCTTCACCGTGTCGTAAAAGAGCCGGTAAACGCTGTCGCCATCGTTTTGATAATTCTTCGCGGCATTGATGCCGCCCTGCGCCGCAATGCTATGAGCGCGCCGCGGGCTGCCTTGGAAACAGAGGCATGTCACGTTGTATCCGAGCTCGGCCAGTGTCGCCGAAGCCGATGCGCCCGCCAATCCCGAGCCCACCACAATCACGCTGTACTTGCGCTTGTTGGCCGGGTTCACCAGCTTCATGTCGAAGCGCGCCTTATCCCAGGCCTGCTCGATGGGCCCTGAAGGAATCTTGGATTCGAGTTGCATTTAGGTGTGAATCACCCCAGCCAGCACCCCGACGGGGATTGCGATGAAACCCGCGGTAATCAGGACGGCCCCGGCAATGGCTACGCGCTTGATAACGGGCGTATAGCTCGGATGATTTGCGCCGAGAGTCTGGAACATGCTGTAAAGCCCGTGGTACAAGTGCGTCCCCAGCAGCAGCATCGCAAAAACATAAAAAAGACTGACCGGTATGGATTCAAAAGCGTGGACAATATTGATGAAGACCGTGGTGCCGTCGAAGTTCGGCTGCAGCGCCCCGATAGTGAAGTGCAGCAGATGAAACACAACAAAGAAAGCGACCACCATCCCGCTCCAGATCATGCTGCGTGAAGCAAACGAGGAATGCGAGTTATCCTTTTTCACGTACGATACTGGCCGAGCGGCGCGCTTCATCTGTGCCAACTGGATTGAAGCGGCGATGTGCAAAATCACGCTCGCCAGCAATATGACGCGAGTTCCCCAGAGCAGGACAGGCGTGGCCTTGAGGAATGCCGCGTAGGAATCGAGCTTATGCGGGCCTTCAAATATCTGCAGATTGCCGGCGAGATGGCCGACCACGAAACCGAAAAGAATGATTCCGGTGACGGCCATCACGGCTTTTTTGCCTACGGGGGCCGCATAAAATCGCGAGGCACGGCTCCGGTGACTTTCGACTGCTGTTGAACTCATCTGGATACTCATCGTACCCTTAAACTCCACTTCTCAGATGCGGGTTGACCCACTCCGGCGTCTTTTCCGGCTACCAAACCATTCCGATTTCCATGGTGTAATTGCGCGGCGCGATGAAGTGCGTGCCGCTGAACGTGGAAAGGAAATTGTACAGTGCCACTTGATTGGTGAGGTTCTCGGCAGTGATCTGGAAGGTGAATCGCGGGCGCTCCGTGTGAAAGAGATTGTCGGTGCCGGCAGCGACATCGAACAGGTGGTGCGGCGTCACCCGCGCCGGGTTGGTGTCGTTATTTTCCTTGCCCGGCGGCGGAATGCGGACCAGCCGCGCGCTCGCATTACCTCCCGCGCAGGTCGTGATGGGATTTGAAATTGATGCGAAGACGTTGCCGCAGTGAAAGCCGATGGAAGCCTGCTGGTCTCCGCTCAGGCTATAGGCTGACTCCACATCGGGAACACGGCCCACCACCAGCCCACTGTCGTACCGCCACGTGAACGCCATCCACGGACCATTCTTGCCGTGCTGATATCGCAGATTGGTCGTCTGCTGGAAATTCTGATCGTGATCGATACGAAAAACCGCGTTGCTGATCGGTGCATTAAAGAGCAAGCCGCCATTCTCAGGACCGAAGAATCGCGCGCGCGTGTGCGACAGCACGGAGAAAGCGCTGAAGCCGTGATAGTCGGTCAGGTTGATTCGCGCCGAAAGCCCGTCGATCTTGCTCTTCCGCCACTCAATCGGAAATGCGATCGGAGAGTTGAAAAGATTGTCGAAATCGAAAGCGTTGCGGGTGTACTTCCAGAAGTATCCGGCGTCCACTACGATGAGCTTGCCGATGCCCTGCTCCATGCCGACGTTGTATTGATTGCGGCGCCCTGGAGTCAGAGGCTTCACACCAAACGAGCCGAAGCTATTGTTCGCCAATCCGCCGGCCCCGGTTGAACTCGAAAGGATTAAATTCTCATTGTAAGGCGTCTCGAAAAAGCGCGAGTAAGACAGCCGGATTACGGTTGCCGTCGGCTTGAATAGATAGGAAACTCCGAGGCGCGGCTCGATTGCGGAAGAGCCCGCGAGGCCGCGGTAATTGTCGGCGCGAACGCCGGCTTGAATCGTCAGCTCGTGAATCGTGATTGTGTCCTGAAGATAAGCCGCCTGCTGCTTGATATCGGTGTGGCCGTGAAATTGGAACCGCGTTCCGCCGCGCGTCAGATCGAACGGCAGTAGCCCCGGTTGCTGCGCCGGATCGATGAAGTTCGGGTCGGTGATCCCGAAGTTGAAATTCTCGGTGAGAAAGGTGGATTGTGCCTGGAAGCCGAGCTTGGCGTTGTGAATGCCGTGCACGTAAGACAAGTCTGCCTTGATGCCGGCATTGCCCAGCGTTCTGTTCTGAGCCACAGTCGCCGGCTGATCGGCGAACGGATTCGAGCTCGGGAAATACTGCGATTCATCGTGACGGAAGAAGGGCGTGACGTTCAGCACCAGTTCCGGCCCGAAGACATGCGCATATCCGGGAGCGATGTTGAAGCTCCGAATTTGCTGACGCTGGTCCTGGCCGGCCGTCTGCTGGTCGTAGGTGTTGGGGCTCTGGAACCATGCGCGAGAGAAGAACAGGTTCAAGTGAAATGTGTCGGCGGTCGTCGGAGCAAAATCGAAGCGGTCGAAGATGGTTTCGTTGTTGCCGCGGTCGTGCAGAGGCGAGAACTCCGGCGAATCCAGATAGCGGCCCGAACGGACCGCGTTGGCTACCAGAAAATTCCCGACTTTCGCATTCCCGCCACCGTAGCTGAAGTTTTCTCCGTAGGTGCCAAACGAGCCGTAATTGAATGTGAGTCCGCCAAATGACTTCGGTGCGCCCAGGCCGGACTTGGTGCTGGCGTTCACCACCAGACTACCCTTGTCGCCAAACTCCGCGGGCGGCGCGCCGGAAATCACTTCCATCGATTGAATCGCATTGACCGGCATCGACGTTGAAAATTGTTTGCTCTGTTGATCGGTGATCGCCTGGTTATCAACCGAGAAACCGATCTCGCCGTGATCGCCCTGCGGATGCCCGAAACCGTTGGAATCCTTCACCACGCCCGGCGTAAACGTAAGGGTCTCATTCAATCCGTTGCCGGGGTTGGTCAGTGGAAGCTTTGAGAAGGTGCTGCTATCCATGTCCATATGAGCTGTCGGCACACTCTCCAATAGATCGTTGACGTCTGAATGAACATCAACCGAAGTGACCTCAGACGCCACGTTTAAGGCAACGTCCAGGGTAATCGGCACTGACGTCCGAACCACGACATCTTGCTGAAAAGTCTGAAAACCGCCGGCCGTGACGGTCATGTGATAGTTATTGGGCGGCACTTCGGTGAACCGGTAGTCTCCAGACTGATCGGTGGTCGCCGATTTGGAATACCCTGTCACGCGATTTTGTATGTCGACCTTCGCACCCGCAACAACTGCGCTCGATGGGTCTGTGACCGTTCCCGTGATGGTGCCGGCCCGCCCCGCGGATTGAGCATTCAACGATGCCGCGCTCAGCAGCAGCAATACGGGCGATAGTAGAATTTGCATAACACTCCTTACATGAACTCCGATTCTTTGAACTTGCAGACAGACTCAGGTCGCAATGAACGGGTTCAGCAGGGAGGGCCGCGCGAACAGTTAGGCTGGTCGAAACCTTCGGAAAGGGAGTGGTAACTTGCTGCTTCGCGATGAGCGCTTTCCGGAGCGGGTAGACCCATCGCGAGCGGCAATGGAGCCGCGAACGCCGGAAAATGCGCCACCGCGCAAAGGTCGCAGCCGCCGGTCGGGGCACCGGAATGCCAGTGTGCGGGCAGTGCGGCCGCCACCGAGACTGTGAGGAACGCCACAACAGCCAGCAGCAGTATCAAGCTGCGAATTGTGCGCGCTCTATTCATCCACTTTTCACGATAGCAGATCACTTCGGCTGCGGACCTTCCTTGGTTTTTTTCTCGTCCAAGGGTTCCGGGGTGTCGAAGGTAAGGGTCGTTTCAGCGGAAAACTTACGGTATAAGCGGAACTCGACCTCGTTCTTCGATAAATATTTATCGTGTCGAAGGCGGATTTCCGCGCGGAGCGGCAGCAGAAAATCGGTTGTGCCGATCTTCGTGTAATCGTAATCCAACGTTGTTTTAGCCATCTGAATCGGGAAGTCCTGCGGAATCTCGACAGCTTCGAGAGTAATGCGAATTACTTTATTGTCGGATTTATCGACGAATACAAGGCCGCGATAGGCAGGTGTGATCTGCAGGCGGTGCTCATAGTCAATGCCCCATTCCGACCGCGCCTGTTCCACTTTGTAGTTGTAAACGTGTGCGCGCCGTCCGCGCAGCGTGGCCCAGCGCTCCCAGTGAAACTCGGCGTCGGACTTCGGCTCGAATACCTGACGCAGCATGCTGCCGAATTCGCCCGATGAAGTGGTACCGCCCAGAGACTCCATGGAGCGTTCCACCATCTGATTGTTTACGAGCTTGACCTCGTATTTTTCCTTTTGCTCGAAGTAACTCAACTTCGCCGTGATGGTGTCCTGGATGTGAAAGAATTCGAGACCTGTAGGATCGTAATAGCGCCGCGTCACCTGGGTGCAGATAAAGTCGGGAAGCGTTTTGGAATAGTTCAAGGCGTACTCGCGAACCTGATTCAAGACGCTCTGCTGCTCTTCATAGCTGGGCGGAGGAATCGGCCTCGGCGGGGGCGGAGGAGCCACGGCAACAGGGGCGGGCAGTTTTGCTGTTGCATCGCGAAGGTCGTGAAGCGCCGCGACCGTCTTCGGCCCGGCGCCTTCACCTTGCAACTGCTCGATGGTGCGATCCGAGAGAGCTTGGGAGAGCTTGATCTTGGTCAGGTACTGAGCCACTTGCTTATCCGGCTGCTGCAATTTCACAGACGAACGGACAAACGAGACCAATTGATCCACGGAGAGCGCGCCCTGCGCCGCCAGCCCCAGCGCGGCAGCTAGAAGAATACTCGCAACCCTCCGGTTCATAAGTAGATAAGGCGTTTTGCGCGCGGAAAAGGTTTCGCAATTTTCATGCGGCGCTCTCTTTGCCGTATTCCTCGAAGAAGTGCGCGATGGTCATGATCCCTTTGTAGTAGTTGTCGATGTTGTATTTCTCGTTCGGGGAATGCAGTCCGTCGTCGGGGAGCCCGAAGCCCATGAGAATGGTCGGGATGCCGAGGTGCGTCGCGAAATCGCCGACGATCGGAATGGAGCCTCCCGAGCGCGTGAATACCGTGGGCTTATCGAAGATGTCGCTGAATGCCTTCGCGGCGACCTGAATCGCGCGGTGATTCGTCTCGACCATCAGCCCCGGACCGGACCCGAGCACGCGAACTTCAATTTGAATCCCCTTTGGAGTGTTCCGCTTGACGAAGTCGCGAAATGCCGCAATCACTTTTTCCGGAATCTGCTTCGGTACCAGACGGATGCTCACTTTCGCAAGTGCCTTTGCGGGAATCACGGTCTTGCTGCCCGCGCCGGTGAATCCGCCGCCGATGCCGTGTACTTCGAAAGTCGGGCGCGCCCACGTCCTCTCGAACACGGAATACTTCAGTTCACCGGTAAGCGCCGTCGACCCGACCTCGCTCTTCAGGAACTCCTCTTCACTGAACGGCAAGCTCGCCCAACTGGCCTTCTCCTCGGCGGAAGGGGGCACCACGTCCGCATAGATTCCTGGAATCTGGATTTCTCCGTCGGCGCTCTTGGCCTTGGACAGGAGTTCAATGAGCCCGAAAACTGCATTGGGAGCGGCCCCGCCATACATTCCGGAGTGCAGGTCGCGCGCCGGTCCGGTGGCCTCCACCTCCATGTAGACCAGACCGCGAAGACCCACGTCGAGCGTCGGCAGGCCGGGCGCATACATGTTCGTGTCGGACACCAGCGCGACATCGGCTTTCAGCTTTTGCGGATTCTCCTCGACATATTTCGCCACCGAAACACCGCCGACTTCCTCCTCGCCTTCAATTAGAAATTTCAGATTGAGCGGCAGCGTTCCGTTCACGGCACGCAGCGCCTCCACGGCCTTGATATGCATGTACATCTGGCCCTTGTCGTCGGCCGAGCCGCGCGCATAAAGGTTGCCATCGCGCTCGGCCGGCTCGAACGGGGGCGTAATCCATAGCTCCAGCGGGTCGGCAGGCTGCACATCGTAATGCCCGTAACACAGCACGGTCGGCTTGCCCGGCGCATGCAGCCAGTCGGCATAGATCAGGGGATGCCGCTCGGTCTGAATCACCTCGACGTTCTCCATCCCGGCGGATCGCAAAGCTCCGGCCACGAACTCCGCCGCGCGCTGCACATCCTGCTTGTGCTCGGGCAGCGTGCTGACGCTCGGAATGCGCAAGAATTGCTTCAGCTCATCCAAAAGCCGCGGCTTGTTCTTCTCGACGAAAGTATTTGTGGCCATTGATGCGATTGAGGTGGACGGCATGGGTCTCTTTTATTATCATCCGATGTGACAGCGCGCTCCCGCATATGAAATATCGCTACGAAGAGTTCACCTGGCCCGAGATCCGCGAAGCGGCGGCGCAGAATCGGGTTGCCGTGCTGCCGGTCGGAACGGTCGAGCAGCACGGTCCGCACTTGCCGCTCGTAACCGACGTCCTGACGGCGGCTGAGATGTCGCGCCTTGCGGTGGAGCGCATGCCATCCGAAGCGATTCTGCTGCCGCCCGTTTATTACTCGTTCAACGAGCACCACATGGATTTTCCCGGCACGATCGCGATCGAAGGCGAAACGATTGTTCGCTACGTCAGTGACATCGGGCGCAGCCTCGCGCGGCATGGCTTCCGCAAGATTCTCCTGGTGAACGGGCATGGCAGCAACGTGCCGTTCCTCGACATCGCCGCACGCAACATCACCAACCAGACTGAAGCCATCTGCGCCATGGTTTCCTGGTGGAACTTGATCCCGAAGCCGCTGTTCAGCGAGCTTCGCGAGTCTGAATTTCCAGGCGGCATGGCGCATGGCTGCGAACTCGAGACATCCGTGCTGCTCTACTTGCGCGGCGACCTGGTGCAAATGGAAAAAGCTGAAAAGGATATTTCGTTTGCGCCGACGGAGTTTTTCTATTGGGATCTGCAGGCGCCGTCGCCCGTTTTCTTCCAGGAATGGTTCAGCCGGTACTCGCGCACCGGCACCGTGGGCAATCCAACTCTGGCGACGCGCGAAAAGGGCGAGAAATTCGTCAATGCGGTGGTGGAGCGAATGGTGTTGTTACTGCGTGAATTCCGCGCGAGAGAGATTCAGCCGCGCGTGGATCATCACTGAAAGCGGCTTTAGAGAAACGCGACCGTCTTTACCCCCGACACTTCAAACGGGCGCCGGCAGCGCGGATTCTTGCAGCTCACCTTGTCGTCTAACAGCAGCATATAGCTTTGCGCTTTGGCGAACTTTGCGCGATCCCGTTCATCGCCGCCGGGAGGCAGCCGGTCCTTCTTCTTCCGCATGAGCCAGCGCAGTTCGTAGTCGTTCTGCGTCCGGCAATGAGGGCAGTTCAGATTCGCTGGCTTGGTTGCCGGCGATTCGGAATAGTAGGCCCGCTCGTCCACTTACCGCTTCTCCATCGGAATCCAAGGCATGCCATCCGGATTGCCTTTATATTCGGCGCGCGGCCGGATCAAGCGGTTGTTGCGGTACTGCTCCAGGATGTGCGCTGTCCAGCCCGACATCCGGCTGATCGCGAACACCGACGTGAAGAGATCGATCGGAATTCCCAGGGAGTAATAAGTCGACGCCGAATAGAAATCCACGTTCGGGTTCAGCTTCTTCGCCTCGCTCACCGTCTTTTCGACGCGTTGCGACATCAAAAACAGATTCTCGTGCCCGGTGCGCTTGCCGAGTTCCTGGGACATGACGCGCAGATGCGTTGCGCGCGGATCTTCGGTCCGGTAGACACGGTGTCCGAAGCCCGGGATCTTGACCTTGCGCGCCAGCATGTCTTTGGTGCGTTCCACAGCCTTATCCGCATCGCCCACCTCCAGGAGGATCTTGATCACATCTTCATTGGCGCCGCCATGCAGCGGACCTTTGAGGGCGCCGATAGCGGACGTCACGCAAGAGTAAATATCGGAGAGCGTCGCCGCCGTCACGCGCGCGGCAAAAGTGGAGGCATTCAGCTCATGATCGGCATGCAAAGTTAACGCCACATCGAAGGCGTGCTCCATCAGGTCATCGGGCTTCTTTCCCGTGAGGATATAGAGGAAGTTCGCCGCGAAGCCCAGGTTCGGATCGGCCGCGACTACTTCGGTGCCCTTGCGCAGGTGATCGAATGTCGCCACAATCGTCGCCGTTTGCGCCATCAGCTTGGTGGCCTTGGTCGCATTCGCTTCGGGGGACATATCGCGCGCCAGCGGGTCGTAGAGGCTCAACATCGAAACCGCGGTGCGCAGCACATCCATCGGCGCGGCGGCCGGCACGGTCTTCAAAAATGCCACGACCTCCGCCGGAATCGCGTAATTCGCGGCCAGTGCTTTCTTCAATTGCGCCAGTTCACCAGCGTTCGGAAGCGTTCCATGCCACAGAAGATAGATCACTTCCTCAAACTTGGCGTTATCGGCTAGCGTGTGGATGTTGTATCCGCGATAGCTCAGAACTCCCGCATAGCCGTCAATGAAACAAATCTCGGACTCGCCGGCAATTACGCCTTCAAGTCCCGCGCCAGTGGTTGTGGTGGAGGTGCTCATTTTCCCCTCTATCTTATTTCAAGAATGGTTTGCGAAGTTTTCCGACTGTCTGGTGAATCATATTTGAAAAGGGGCTCTTGCCGGGGCACATCTGAACCGGTGAAAAGCTAAGCACAGGATTCCCCTTTTCGATCCACAATTTCTCCTGCCGGTTGGGGTTGACCGTCAGCGTCAGCAGCACGCCGTTCTTGCACGACTCGCTGTCTTCGATGCCGAGGATGGATGGATCGGCCCCGGAAGACTTGGGACCCCAATCATCTAAAAACTTATCGTATTCGTAGCCGTTGCAAGGCTTGGCTTGAGAGCAGCCCCAGAGCTGATAGGCTTCCGGATAATTCCGGGCGCGGACCAGGCTTACGAATCGCTTGGCGACCTTGACCTGCGCATAATTCTTAAAGAGGTAATATCCCAAGCCGCCGAATACGACCAGGAGGACAAGCAAGATGGCCGCGCGTTTGATGAGCGTTTCGCGCTGCTCTTCACCCGCGCCGTATTGATCCAGGTAACCCGGCATAGGCCGCCCGCGCAGCTATTTCGCCGCGGGATACGCCTTGTTGTAGGCCGCAATCACATCGCCGGTGATGTCGAGCGCACCCTTGAAATACACCGTGGTCTGCGCGTCGACCACAATGTCGAAGCCCTTCGACTCGGCAACCTGTTTGACGACCTGAACCATCTGCTGCTGGCTCTTGCCCAGAACCTCATTGCGCTCTGCGTCCAAATCCGCCTGCAAGTCGTCGGTCATGCGCTTGAGTTCGCGCTGCCGGCGTTGCCCGGTGGCCTGCAGATCGCCTTCCTGCTGCGGCGTCAGCTTGCCCGCGCCCTGGGTCAATTGCTGCTGAATGCCCTGCAACTCGCGCTCGATCTTCTGCGCCTCGGCCTGGCGCGGCCGGAATTTCGCCTCCAGCTCGGCGGAAGCTTTCTTGATTTCGTCCGATTCCAAAACGGCGCGCTGCACGTTGATGATTGCGACCTTCGTCTGCGCGGACGCCGCACCGGCCAGGGCGCACAGCCCCGCACAAAGCACGCTCATCCGCATTGCCCAAATCCCAAACATAGAACTCCTTGAAGTGGTGAAATTTCAGCGTAGCACAGGGGCCTTACGGCACCCTGTGCCGGGATGGATGCTATTCGATCACGCCTAAAATTTCGTCTTCGCGCAAAATCAGGTACTGCTCGCCGTCGACCTTGATTTCAGCGCCTGAGTACTTGCCGAACAGGATGCGATCGCCGGTCTTCACCTGCGGCGTGATGCGCTCGCCTTTTTCAGACAGCTTGCCGCTGCCGACGCCGCGCACTTCACCCTGTTGCGGCTTTTCCTTGGCGCTGTCGGGGATGATGATGCTCCCGATCTGGTTCTCGTTGTCTTCAACGCGCGTAATCAGAACGCGGTCATGCAATGGACGGATGTTCATAAATGCTTCTCCTAAACCAATATTCTAGCGTGGCTGCGGGACGGCGCGCGCCCGTTCCGGTAATGCCCTAAGTTGCGACGCCTCGAATATCATAGATTCTATGCGCTCCGCGCTCGCGCTTCTGCTGACCGCCGCCTCGCTGACCGCCGGCACGGAAACCGCGCCGCTGCCGCCGCTTCGGGAACAGGCTGACCAGGAACAGCAGTGGTTGAAGTTCCGCCTGGAACGCAATCTGCCTGTGCTGATGCGCCGCCACGGCGTCGGGATGTGGCTGGTAGTGTGCCGCGAATATGCCGAAGACCCGGCCTTCTTCTCGCTCGTCTCGCCCACCGTCTTCTCCGCGCGCCGCCGCACCATTTACGTGTTCAACGATCTTGGCCCGGAGCGCGGTATCGAGCGTCTGGCGCTTGGAGGCGGCTCGAACGGCGGCCTTTACACCGTGTATCGCGACCCCGATGTCGAGAAGCGGGAAATCTATGGCGAAGGTCAGTGGGCGCTGCTCAAGAAACTGATTCTCGAGCGGAACCCGGCGACCATTGCGATTGATGTTTCATCGACGCACGCATTTGCCGACGGCCTCACCTCCGGCGAACGCGAAAAATTGGAGGCTACACTCGGCCCCGAGTTGATGCGCCGCGTGGTCCGGGCGGAGAATCTCGCGCTCGAATATCAGGAGATGCGAGTCCCCGAGATGCTGCCGGTTTATCGCCAGATGATGGGAATTACGCATTCGCTGATTGCCCGCGCATTCTCGAGCGAGGTGATTCACCCCGGCGTCACCACCAATCTCGACGTGGTCTGGTGGCTGCGTCAGAAGGTCAACGATCAGGGCCTCGGCACTTGGTTCCAGCCGAGTGTGCGCGTGCAATCGCTTGCCAAGACCGGCGTCGTCATGATGAATGAAGAGGATCCTGTGGTGATTCAGCGCGGCGATGTGCTGCACGTCGATTTCGGAATCACCGCGATGCGGTTGAATACCGACACGCAGCACATGGGCTACGTGCTGAAGTCCGGCGAGACCGACGCCCCCGCCGGCTTGAAAGCCGCGTTAGCCAATGCCCAGCGTCTGCAGGACATTATGCTTCAGCAGATGAAGCCCGGCCGCACCGGCAATCAGGTTCTCGCGGAGGCTATCGAACAGATGAAGTCCGAGCATATCGACGGCACCATCTATTCGCATCCGATCGGCGACCACGGCCATGCCGCCGGCCCGCTAATTGGACTCTGGGATCGTCAGGAAGGCGTTCCCGGCCGGGGCGACGTGTTGCTGCTTCCGGGCACCTGGTTCTCGATCGAGTTGCAGGCCACTACATCGGTTCCCGAGTGGAACAACAAGCCGGTGTTTATCGGCATGGAGGAGGACGCGGTTCTGGATGAGCAGGGCCGGATCTCCTGGGTGCTCAATCGCCAGAAAGCGTTTCACCTGATCGGCAATTCGCCTACAACAGGTCCGGCCAGGTTCCCCCGATAGTGAAGTGGGGCGAGTTTCGTGCGTCAAAAGAAAAGCCGCACGACCGATGCCATCGAGATCCTGAAGCGCAGATTCTACGAAGGAAATCCAGAGCGGCTGGAGACTCTGGAGCCGCGGCCCTTCACCGCCGTCTGGATATTCGCTTTCTACCGGTTCGTAAGTCGGCGTAGTCTATGTTGCCCGCATGGTATCCTTAAGGTTCTTTCCAAAGACTGCGGGATCAATCACTTGAAAGTCGGATTTGTAAGTTTGGGCTGTCCAAAAAACTTGGTGGACAGCGAGGTCATGATGGGGCAGCTTGCGGCCCGCGGTCATGAATTGACACCGCGACCGGATGACGCCGACGTGATTGTGGTCAACACCTGCAGCTTCATCGATCCCGCCAAAAAAGAGTCCATCGACACTATTCTGGAGATGGCTGAGTATAAGAAATTCGGCAAGGCGCAGCGGTTGATTGTGGCCGGGTGCCTGGTCGAGCGCTATCGCGCAGACATCCTGAAAGACATGCCGGAGGTGGACGCCGTCATCGGGACCAACGAAATTGAGAAGATTACGGCCGTTTGCGAAGGCATCGATCCGGGCGAGAATCCGCTCGAGGCGTATCTGTATCACGATCTGACGCCGCGCCTGCTATCCACGCCGCGCCAGTACGCCTATATCAAGATCGCCGAAGGCTGCGACCATCCCTGCACGTTCTGCACGATCCCGCGGTACCGGGGCGCATTCCGCAGCCGGCGCTTCGAATCCGTTGTGGCCGAAGCGACCCGGCTGTTTTCTCAAGGTGTCCGCGAGATCAATCTAATCGGTCAGGACACGACCTGCTACGGCGAAGATCTTGGGATGAAGGACGGCCTCGCGCAGCTTCTCGCCCGGCTGGCGCAGATTGAGACGCCGCAAGAGAAGTGGGTGCGTTTTCTCTACGCGTACCCGAATCGCGTGACGCAGAAGTTGCTAGACACCATTGCGGAGCATCCGGAGCTGGTTAAGTATATCGACATCCCGCTGCAGCATGCGAGCGCGGCGGTGCTAAAGCGCATGAAGCGCGGGGCGTCGGGCGATATTTTTATGAACCTTCTCGATAAGATTCGGCGCAGCATTCCTGGCGTGGCAATCCGCAGCAGCTTCATCGTCGGATTTCCTGGCGAGACCGACGCGGATTTCGAAGCTCTCTGCGATTTCGTGCGCGCGGCGAAGCTGGACAACGTAGGCGTGTTCTCATATTCCGACGAAGATATCAGCGGAAGTTTTCATCTTGATGCGAAGGTGGACGCGCGCACCATTTACAATCGCAAGCGGCGCCTGATGGCAATTCAGCGTAAGATTTCAATCGCGCGGAACCGCAAGCTGGTGGGCTCCCAGACCTCTGTTTTGGTGTCAGGCCTCTCGGCTGAAACCGATCTGTTATGGGAAGGCCGCATGCCCTCGCAAGCACCTGAGATCGACGGCGTGACGCTGATCAACGACGTGGAAGGCGATGAGCCCGAGGCCGGGCAGATCCGGCGTTTGCTCATAACTGAAGCACACGATTACGATTTGGTCGGAACGTTGCTCCCATCGCATGAACCGGCGCCGGTAAACGTTGCGCCGGGCCTGTTTCACATCCAGAGTGCGGCGCCGGCTTTCGTCATTCCCAACCAAATTCCAGCCCGATGAAGTGCCCGATTTGCCAGCGCGCGGTAAAGCGCGAAGATCCGGAGTTCCCGTTTTGCAGCGAGCGCTGCCGCACGGTCGATCTTGGAAACTGGGCGAGTGGCAAGTATGTGATCTCAACGCCGCTGCCGTCCGATTCCGAGAGTGACATCGACAACGATGAGAACGGTTGAGGCAGTCACGAGCGTCGCCGCATGATCGCTCGCGTGATCGCGACGTGGTTCGGATGCGGCCTCGCGCCAATAGCCCCCGGCACATTCGGAACGCTCGGCGGCATGGCGGTCGCATGGCTACTGGTGACGGTGTTCCACTGGCCTCCGCTCGCATTCGCGGCTCTTGCGTTGCTGAGTTGTCCGCTAGCCATGTGGGCCGCGGGTGCGGCGGCGAAAGCGCGCGGTTTGAAAGACCCCGGATTTGTCGTCGTCGACGAAGTACTCGGCGTATGGGTCACGCTCGCCGGCGCGCGGCACTTCACCACGCTCACCTGGGTCCTGGCGTTTGTACTATTTCGCCTGTTTGACATCTGGAAGCCACCGCCGATCCGCGATTTGGAGCGCCTGCCGGGCGGAATCGGGATCGTGGCAGACGATATTCTCGCCGGCGTCTACGCCGCACTTGTCTTATTTTTGGCAGGGTGGTTCAATTTTGAATGATGGCACTACGCAAGGACTCGAATGGAAAGCCGCAAATCGCGCAGGTTACTCCGGAGGCGGCCATCACCGGCGGAGAATTTCAGATACGAGGCAAGGGCTTCGCGCGCGCTGACCGGCCGCGCGTGACCATCGGCGACGTCGCCGCTCCCATCATCATCGGGTCCGATTCGTTCGTGATCGTGCGCGTTCCGGAAGGCGCGTCGGCGGGCGAGCTGATTATCGAGAGCGGTCCGCAATCGAGCCAGACCTGGACCTGCGATATCGGCGTCGGAATCGCCGAGAATCTGCATCCGGTCTCGAGCCCGGCGGTGGACCGGTTCGGCAACATCTACAGTACCTTCAGCGGGTCGCGCGGCCAGAAAGTTCCGGTTGCCATCTACAAGATCGATCTTAACTTCAACATGAAACCGTTCATCAGCGACATGATGAACGCCACGGGCCTGGTTTTCGATCGCGAGGGGATGCTGTACGTCTCGAGCCGCTTCGACGGCGTGGTGTATCAGATTACGCCGAACGGCAACATGTCGCTGTATGTCGAGGGCATGGGCGTGGCGACGGGGCTCGCGTTCGACGAGGACGATAACCTCTATGTAGGCGACCGCAGCGGGACGATTTTCAAGATCAGCCCTGACCGGCAGATTTTCGTGTTCGCTACAATTGAGCCTTCCATCTCGGCCTACCATCTGTCTTACGGGCCGGATCGATATCTGTACGTGACCGGGCCGACGACTTCCAGCTTCGATTCGATTTACCGCATCTCGCACACCGGCGAGGTGGAGACCTTCTACCGCGGGCTGGGGCGTCCGCAGGGCATGGATTTCGACGAGCACGGGAATCTGTACGTGGCGGCTTCGCTGGCCGGACGCAAGGGCGTCGTGAGGATCGGCGCGGACCGCAAGCCTGAGTTATTCGTTTCGGGGCCGAGCATTGTTGGACTCGCGTTCACGCCATCGAAAGCGATGATCGTATCCACGACGAGCGCGCTATATCGCGTGGACGTGGGCATCAAAGGGCGCCAGTTCGCCTAACGCCCGGCCGCACCCCGAATGAACGCGGAAATCATCGCCGTCGGATCGGAGTTGCTGACCCCGCAACGCGTGGACACGAACTCTCTATTTCTGACGGAGCAGTTGAACGGGCTTGGCATTGAGGTCACGACCAAGTATGTGGTCGGTGACGATCGTGAGCGTCTCGCCGACACGGTGCAGCGCGCCATGCGGCGGTCGGAACTGGTTCTGTTGTCGGGCGGACTCGGTCCCACTGAAGACGATGTCACGCGCGACGCGGTGTCGTTGGCGCTCGACCGCAAACAGATCTTTCATCCGGAAATCGGCGATCAGCTAGAACAGCGATTCCGCCAGATGAGCCGCAAGATGCCGGAGATCAACAAGCGGCAGGCGTTCCTGATTGCGGGGGCGGAGATGCTGCCCAACGATCGCGGCACGGCGCCGGGCCAGTGGGTGGAGGATTCGGGCGCGATCATTGTGTTGCTGCCGGGACCACCGCATGAGTTGAAAGCCATGTTTACGCGCCAGTGTCTTCCGCGCTTGGAACGGCGCGTACCGCGACAGGCGATTCACACCCTGGTCCTTCGCGTCGCCGGGATGTCGGAATCGGATCTGGATCAGACTATTGCGCCGGTCTATACCCGGTACACAAATCCGGTGACAACGGTGCTGGCGCATGCCGGCGACATTCAGGTGCATCTGCGCGCGCGGTGCTCGACGGACGCTGAGGCGAAAGCACTGCTGCTGCGGGTGGGCGGCCAGATCGACATGCTCCTCGGGGATCGCATTTACTCGCGCAACGGCAGCGATCTGGAAACCACGGTCGGCGAGTTGTTGACGCGGCATCACGCGACGCTCGCGGTGGCCGAGAGCATGACGGGCGGACTTCTGGCTGAGCGGATCACGACCGTTCCGGGTAGCTCGCAGTATTTCCTGGGAGGTTTCGTAACCTATTCGGCGCGGTTAAAGACGGAACTGCTGGGCATCGATCTGGAGACATTGCAGAAGCACGGACCGGTGAGTCACGAGACCGCGCAAGCCATGGCCATCGGTGCGCGGCTAAGGAGCGGATCGACTTATGCCTTGTCGATCACGGGCAATGCCGGGCCAACGACGGACGGGCCTGAGGCTCCCGTCGGCATGGTGTATGTCGGATTGGCGGATGCCACCGGAGCGTCTGTAACAAGCAGGCAGTTCTTAGGCGATCGCCCGCGTATCAAGTCGTTTGCCGGGCAAATGGCGTTGGACTATTTGCGCAAGAGATTAGAGAGCCGCTGATGGACGCTGGTAAACTTAAAGTTCTTGGTTCTTCTTATCAGCGTCGATCAGCGTTTATCAGCGGCCCCTTTTTCTTTCAACGTATAGAAATCGTAAGTCAATTTCCATTCGAATTCTCTTCCCGGCGCAATCTCCATATTCACGTAAGCCTCGGGACAGACCACCGTCCGGATGGACCAGAAAATCATCTTCGATAGCGGCTTATCGCCCCTGACTCGCACGCCCGCACCCGCGGCTTTGTTCTCCACGCGAATGTCGAAATCGGCCGCGGCGGCCCCGTAGCCGGTCAACTCCGTGTAAGTACTTTCGCCCAGGGGCAACTCCTTCACATACGTCAACTCGTTACCCTTTGTCTCTATCTTTCCGCTAACATCGGCGAGTGTCTTCGGCGCAAACGGAAATTTGAGCGTGACGTCGGGTCCTGACGGTTTTCCATCGATCACGAAGAAATTGTGGTTATACACGTTCGTCGCAATTGCCTTTTTCCCGGTATTCTTCAGGCTATGTTCGATGGTCATCTCCGGCCGGCCTTTCACCAGGCGCACCGTCTTGTGATACTCGTATCCGTAGCCCGTGGAAGGATCGCTCAATTCGTGGATGTATTCAACCGAATCGCGGCGGGTGTGGACAATCCACTTACCCGGATTCACGATCTCATATGTCTTGAACTGCTGAAACTTATCTTCCTCCGGCTTCAGCAGCACGCCGGCACCGATACGGATGAATGTCCCGCCCGCCTTAACTTCGTCGTATCCCAGAGCGGATTCCCCGGTGCGATATTCCTCCACCGGACCTGTGATGGAGTCATTCAGCTTCGGATCGTACTTAGGGAACCACACTCCGAAGTAATTATGCCCTTTGTACTCCAGGCGCGAAATCGATCCCGACCAATCGAAGCGGGTAGCCCGATAATAGCCGATCTTGGCGTCCGGAAGATAGAGTTTTGCCTTAAGGACCCCATTGGTGATCTCGGCTTCGGGATACTCCGCCGCGCGCATTTGTATGAATAACGCCACGCCTGCAAGACACACTGCCGCTAGAGCCTTTATCAACATGGAATCTCCTGAAGCTAGCCTTTATACTCCGCGTTTGCCCTGTTCAGCAAAGCCCTCATGTAAGCGAAGCCATACGCCGTCTGCGCATTGCCGCCACCCACCAGTTCCGGCGAATGGTCCAGAATTACGATGCCATCGTAATTCACGTCGCGTAGCGCCTTCATGATCTTGTACATATCGTAGTAGCCGTCATCCATGAAAGTCTCTACGAAGTGGGGCAAGGGCGCGCTCACATTGCGAAAGTGAATTTTCCAGATCTTCTGCGCACCGAAATACCGGATCATCTCTTCGGGGTCCTTGCCCGTAAGCTGCCGCCCGCCTTCGAGCCACGTGCCGCAGCACAGGCAGATCCCCGCGTTCGGGCTATCGGCGATCTCCATGGCGCGTCGGTACCCATCGAAATTCGAAAAGATGCAACGCGGAACGCCGGCGAGTACCGGCACCGGCGGATCGTCCGGATGAATCCCGATGCGCACTCCGGCCTCTTCGGCTACGGGCGCAACCTGTTTGATGAAGTGCGTGTAGTTCGCCCAGATCTCTTCTTTGGAGAACTCGCGGCCGTGTGAGAGCGGCTCTTTGAACACCACGCCATCCCACGTACCCTGCTTGTTCGGACTTGCCAGATCGAACTCCCGGCCGGAGGCTCCGCGAATCGTAGCGCGTCCACTGCTCCAGATGCCGTTGCCCATATGGGCATAAGTAGTGTAGTAGATACCCGCGGCGCCTAAATTGCGAAGATACTGTTTGTATTCTTCTATTTTCTTGTCACGTCCGGGTAAGTTGAGCGTAACTTCGGGCATGTTGTGCACGCTCACGTTGCCGATATTCCAAACCGTGATTCCGGCATCTGCGTACCGTTTCTTGATCTGCAGGAATCCTTCGGCCGTCCGGAGATCGGGAGTGGAAGCTACACTGACATACTCCGCGCCGAGCTGGTTCAGAAACAATAGGTCGGCATCGGCCGGTTTGGCCGGACTCTGCGCGCACAACTTGATGCCGGGCTGCGAAGTGTGTACGGCCGCCGATCCGCGGTTGATATCGCCCAACACCGCCGCGCCGAGCGATATCCGTCCCAAGTCTCTGCGGTTGACTAAAGTGCTCATGCCGGCTTAACCTCCGATTTCCGTACGCGGCGGCGCAGTTGGCCGTCGCATCGGCGTCCATTCAGAAATCATGGGTGCATTATAACGAATGGCGCGGTTCAACTTGAGCGGCGGTTCGCAGTTTTTACTGACTGTTCAGTGTGGTCTCAGTGTCGAAAACCCTGGCGTAGTTCGCACTCGCCATCGCCGGCGATCGGGAAAGATTGCTTCACGTACTCGACAGCCTCCTCCTTGAATTTGGCCCGCGGTATGGCGAAGCCGCCGATCACTTCCCTCGATTCGGTGAAAGGCTCATCGGTCACGGTCACCTTACCGTTCAAGAGCCGGACACGCGCACCCGCCTCGCTCTGACCGAAATCCTCCAGTTCAAAGAACTGCCGGACTTCGACCTAGCAATCCTGCCCTTCGTGGGGCGGTGGTATGCGTTTCGCCCATTGCAGAGCCTCTTCGCGCGACTTCACCTGAATGATCCAATATCCCGCGATGAGTTCTTTCGTCTCCGGAAATGGACCGTCGATGACGGTTTTGTTTCCCTTCGAGAAGCGGACACGGAAGCC
>JBBROU010000049.1:0-34084 GCA_038229055.1 Bryobacterales bacterium
CCATGAACCGTGATAACCGGAAAGCGGTTCAGCAGCCGCGTGCTCAAGAGTCCCTCCCCACAACACAGTTCAACTACATGCCCGCCGGTCGGCGGCGCAATGACACCGCACAGAGTCTCCATCTGCGTCTCGCGATCGGGACCGAAATCGAGACCGTGCTCGATGAACTCCGCGCTGTTCGATTCCGTCCAGCTCATCGGCTCATAATGTAAGTTGCGCGATTGCGCCCGCTGCGCACAATGTCCAGCAGAACGTCGCCCTGTTTACCGGGCTTCAAGATTTCAGCGGGAAGCGGCGCTTCCGATTCTATGGCAAGCTGCGCATCGTGCAATTCCAAGCCAACCGTCCCCACCGTCACGCCCGCCTCAGGCAGCACATTCCGTCCCGAATCTTTCCAGACGAATTCCATCCATCGCCCGCCCGAAGCGGAGCTGAAGACGGCACGCGCTTTGGCAGATTCCAGAATCGTCTCCGGCGTTCCGTCGCCGTCAAGATCCGCGGTGTACGTCACCGTCTCTCCGCGCGGAATCACGAGCAGGCGGATGGGTAGATCGAGAGTCGCCGCTCCGGATAAATGCAGCTTGGCGTCATGCAATCCCGGCCCGGCCTTCTCGGAAAATACGCGAACGACAACGTCGCGCTCACTAGCGGGCGCGATGCTGATGTCCGTAGATGCGGGTAGGAACGCAAGATCTCTCGATGAGGGCGTGAGCGTGAAATTGCGGATCTCAGGGAAATTATTTCGAATGGTGATGCTGATTTCGCGGCCGGCCTTCGCGTCGATTGGAATGATGGCGGGAACCACTGGGAGTTCCGCGCTGTTTCCGTAATGCAGCCCCAACGCTTCCCGAACGCGCAATGACGCCGGCCGCAATAATTGCAGGCGGGCATGGCTCAGCAGCACGCCATCGGCCTCAATCGCAAGGTCGGCATGGTCGCCGTGCAAGGCATCGGCGGGAACCTCGACGTCGTAATCAATCTCATTCGGAGACTTCGTGGACGCCTGCGCCTTCCACCCCTGCGGCAGCTTCAGACGCGAGCGTTTGGCCAGATCCTCCGATGAATAGAGCGTGGAGACGCGCGTCTTCCGGCCGATAATCAGCGTCTTGGCATCCACGAAAAACGCCGATGTTTCAGGCGGCTGAATGGCTAGCCCAATGCGCACGCGATGGTTCGCGCCCTTGCCGGCGGGGATCGCGAGCCTTACGCGCGCCGTGCTTTCGTCCCACGCGAAACTGGTGGGCTTGCCGGCGGCGAGGTAAGGGCCACTCGGTTCATGCGACAGGTGCAGCACCACTTCACCCGCGGCAGGGGCACAAAACTCCATGGACAAAATGCCGTTCTCATACTCCGCCGCGGTCAGCTCCGCGGTCGCGTAGATAAGGCGATCGTCATTGCCCATCGCCGCGCAATCTTTGCACATGGCATGATCGCCGAGGGCAAGATTCACCGGCATCCACAGCGCCTCGCCCGCGGGAATGTCGATCGCAGGCAGAGCAATGCCATGTTTGGCGGGCGGATAAAACACACGCAACTCGCCGTGATAAGCTTCCGCGCTCCGGTTGACCACGCTCACCGCTGAAGTCTGTCCAATCACGATCTGCCGCGCGACGACGCCGGCCGGCAGCTCCCCAGTCACTTGCTTAACCGCGGGCACCGCACTGGTCGCACCCGCGAGCGCGTCGCCCCAATACTGCATCAGTGCGGCGCTGCGCTTGAGTGCGATCAGTGTCGGCTGTTCGTCTCCGTTAAAGGCGATTGCACCCCGTTTGAATTTCGGCGCGATCGTGTCCTCGACATCGGTCCAAAGCAGCGCGCCCTTCGCGTCGACCATGGCCTCACGGCTTTCGGCCAGCGCGTGCACCGACATTGCCGATACGCGATGCACCGGCATGGGCGGCGCAGGCCGGCCACCTTCCACATAAGCGATTGGACCGCCGTGCGATTGCAATTGCGGCAGGAGCGGATCGGGAAGTGATTTCAATCCGTCAAGCCTCACCCAACCCGTCAGTTCCAGCTTGCGAAGCAGCCGCAGAAACTCGTCAGCCGATTTCGATTCCGCGCTCAACGGAAATTCAACATTGCGGATGCCGGCGTTCTTCAGCCAAACCAGCTCGCGTTCCCAATACTGGCGCGGGAAAGCTTCGAACGGAAACTCGACGGACTGCAATGCCGCCTGCGATGCGCCCGCGCTCAGAAGGAGCAGCATCAGCACGCGCATCAGCGGTGAGCGGTCTTTCGCAAGCGATAATCTTCGATCAGGGGCATCTTCACCACTCGGCACATTTCGAATAGACGCGAGCGGGCCCTCTCACCGATACGGTCGGTTAACGTAATCTTATAATCGATTCTATTCCCGTCCGGGGTCTTCCATGCAGTCTCCCCGGAGTCTTGGTCACGCAAGTTCGTGGTGACGATCGTCGCTTTGCAATGGTTGCAGCGGTGCGTGATGATGGCCGTGACCGTATCCTCGACCCACTCAGTCACGCGGTGCGCGCCTAAGTCGTCCAACAATAGCAAATCTGAATCGAGAGCCACCCGATAGGCCTCTTTGTCGATAATCCCAGAGCCGGAGTTGAAGCCTGAGCGGATACGGTCGAGCAGGTTCTGATAATCGAAAAACAGGCCTTCGTGGCCCCTCGCGAGCAGAAGGCGCAGCGTAGCTACGGCGAGATGCGTCTTGCCGGTTCCGGGCTCGCCAACCAGCATCAGTCCCGGTTTCTTGGCGGCCGGAAACTCGCGCGCGAACCCCTTCACGTCGAGCAGCACCTGCATCAACTCGCGGTGTGCGATAGGGTTGTCGCGGGGCAAAACGAAGTTATCGAAGGACGCGTTCTCATAAAGCGGCGGGATGTTGGCATTCTGCTCCAGGCGCTCCACGCGAGTGCCCGACACGCAATTGCAACGCTCGGCGCCGGAAACGTCTTCGCGCTCGACGATCTTCCAGCCCGTGCCATTGCACTTCACGCATACCGCGGTTGCCATTCCTCCATTATCCTCTCGCTTTCCTACACAATCCGGTGGCGCGCGAGCATCGTATGCCTAGATGAGCGGCAACAAATTCGCAAAGGAAAGCAAATAAAATGAATCAACGGACATTCGCAGTTGCAGCACTTGCACTGGCACTTACAACTGGCGGCTACGCCTTCAGCCACAAAGATCCTATGGTGGGCGGACACGAGATGTACCCCACTAAAGACATCGTCGACAACGCGGTTAACTCCGCCGACCACACAACGCTGGTAACGGCCTTAAAGGCTGCCGGCTTGGTTGACACACTGAAGGGCCCGGGCCCGTTCACTGTTTTCGCGCCGACGAACGCGGCATTCGAAAAACTGCCTGCAGGCACGGTAGATACTCTGGTGAAGCCGGAGAATAAAGAAACTCTGACCAAGATCCTGACTTATCACGTGGTTCCGGGCAAGGTCAGTGCGGCCATGCTGGTGAAGAAGATCAAGGCGGGCGGCGGCACGGCAACACTGAAGACCGTCAGCGGCGGAACGCTTACCGCGATGATGGACGGCAGCAACGTTGTGCTGAAGGATGAAAAGGGCGGCACCGCCACGGTGACGATCGCCGATGTGTTCCAGAAAAACGGTGTGATCCACGTGGTCGATTCCGTTCTGCAGCCTAACTAAGTCGTACAGGGGGAGCAGTAAGGGGTGGCGGGTGGAAACGCCCGCCTTTTACTCGATAACAGCGAGTACCGTTCCCGCAGTCACCGTATCATGCGGCTTTACCGCAATTCGCGTGATAGTTCCCGCACGAGCGGCCTTCAACTCATTCTGCATTTTCATTGCTTCAATCACCATGATTCCCTGCCCCGCAGTTACCAATTCACCACTTGCAACCAATACACGAATTATTTTCCCCGGCATCGGGGCCAAAACGGACTCGGCTCCGCCGCCAAGCGCGCTTTTCTTCTTGCGATTCCATTCTCGCGGGTCGTCCCGCGATCCGGTGACCGGCCGGCCATCCACCCAGACGCGGTTCCCGTCCACACGCACTTCGTAAGAGCGACCCTGGGATAGCACGGAAAACACGCCCGGCTCAACCTCGCGAGAATCGGCGCTCATCGGAATAGCTGCTCCCGATTTTCACGCCAGCGGGAGACTGGCGTACTGGGCGACGCTTGCGGCCGAGGATGCTTGCGGACTTGGCGCATAACGGATTCGGCCACTGCGACGGCATCGTCCGCGGCGTCCGCTCGCATTTCAGGCAGATCATCCAAAAAGCCGGTGTGCAAATCGCCGGCGCTGAAACGCGGGTCCTTCAGAATGCGCTCGAAGTACGCGAGGTTCGTCTGAATTCCGGCCACATGATATTCACCTAGCGCGCGCAGCATGCGCGCCGTCGCATCGCCCCTCGTGCCGGCCCAGACTGCGAGTTTCGCCAACATCGGATCGTAGTCAACAGGCACCGTCCAGCCGGGATATACGCCAGAATCGAGACGCACGCCGGGGCCGGACGGCTCAGCCAGTTTCGTTATCTGCCCAGGCGATGGGAAGAACCGATTGTCGGGATCTTCGGCGTATACGCGGCACTCGATGGCCGCTCCCCGCCATGTCACGTGGCGTTGTTGGAACTGCAATTTCGATCCGGCGGCAATCTCGACTTGCAGCCGAACCAGGTCCAGGCCCGTCACCAGTTCGGTCACGGGATGCTCCACCTGAAGCCGCGTATTCATCTCCAGGAAATAGAAGTTTCGGTTGGCGTCGACCAGAAATTCCACAGTCCCGGCGTTGTAGTAACCCGCCGCTCGCGCCGCGCGAATCGCCGCCGCCCCCATCACTTCGCGCATCTCCGGATGCAGCGCAACCAGCGGCGATGGACACTCCTCCACGATCTTCTGATGCCTTCGCTGGATGGAACATTCGCGCTCCCCCAGATGAATCATGTGCCCGTGACGATCGCCGAGCAGTTGAATCTCAATGTGACGAGGATTCTCGATCAGCTTCTCGACATAGACGCGCGCGTCGCCGAATGCGCGTTCCGCCTCGCTCGATGCATCGCGAAACTCCGCTTCTAGATCCACTTGGCGATCCACGCGCCGCATCCCTTTTCCACCGCCGCCCGCCACGGCCTTCAGCATCACCGGATAGCCGCACCGACCGGCAAATTCATGCGCTTCTTCGGAATCGAGAAGACCGTCGGGAGTCCCGGGAATGATCGGCGCGCCCGCCTCGCGCGCTACGCGGCGAGCCTCCGTCTTCGACCCCATGCGCCGGATGGATTCCGCGGACGGCCCGATGAACATAATGCCCGCGCTCTCGCATGCCGCGGCGAACTCCGCATTCTCACTCAAGAATCCATAGCCGGGGTGTATCGCTTCAGCCCCGTGATTCCGCGCGGCTTCAAGAATGCGGTCGATATTAAGATAGCTTTCGCGCGACGGTGAGGCGCCGATGTGCGCCGCTTCGTCTGCCTTCCGAACATGCAGCGCGCCGCGATCGGCATCGGAATACACGGCCACCGAAGCAATGCCCATTTCGCGCAGCGTGCGCTCGATCCGCACGGCGATTTCGCCGCGATTCGCAATCAGGACTTTGCGGAACACGCGATCCGTCTACTCCACTTTCTCGGAAGACGCAACCGCAACGGGCAACATTGCAGCGGTAATTTGCGCGATATCGAGCAGCCGCGGAGGTGTAGAGGAGACCTGCGCCAAGGCATCCCGAAACATGGATTGGCAGAAAGGACAGGCGACGGCTACACTCTCCGCGCCCGTCGCCACCAGCTCTCGTGCGCGCGTTACGTTCACGCGATCGCCTTCCTCCTCGCCCATGAACATCATGCCTCCTCCGGCGCCGCAGCAGAACGAGCGCTGCCGGTTACGCGGTGCTTCCACCACGTCCACATTGCGATTCAAGACGTCGCGCGGCTCGTCATAGACGCCGCGGTAGCGACCCAAATAGCAGGGGTCGTGATACACAACCTTCTCCTTTGCCTCTTTGTTGGACGGCAGACGATCCTGAACGCGCGCGAGCAGCTCGGTGTGGTGTTCAATCTCAAATGTCGTACCCGCCTCCTTCCAATCCGTGCCGATGGTGCGCACGCAATGCGGACAGATCGATAACAGCTTCAGCGCTCTGCTCTCGCGCACATTTTCGATCCCCTGCGCGGCCAACTGCGAGAACAGAAGATCGTTCCCCAGACGCCGCGCGGGGTCGCCGGTGCACCGCTCCTTGCGAAGCACGCCGAAAGTAATATTTAGATGCCGCAGAATTTTCACCAGCGAAAGAACGGTTTCGCGGCCGCCGGGGTCATACGCGCCCATGCAGCCCAGCCACAGGCAATATTCCTGAGAGCCATCGAAAATCGGCAGCTCGTTCTTCTCGACAAATTTCTGGCGTTCACTCGACGCGAAGCCGAGCGAATTGCCGTTGCGCTCCATCGTAAGAAACAGCTTCGTGCCATAAGAATCTTCCCACGCGCCGGTGTTTACAGCCCCACGCCGCAATCCGATGATCATCGGCAGATGCTGAATTCCAACCGGACACTGATACTCGCAGGCGCCGCACGTGGTGCACTGGAACACCGCCTTCTCGGAAACATAGGATTCGAGCAGCGGCTTATCGGACTCGGGCCCCAGGTCCTTGAGATACTCGCGAATTCCTAAAATCACCTGCTTCGGATTCAGTTCTTTGCCGGTGTTGTAAGCGGGGCAATGCTCGGTGCAGCGCCCGCACTCCACACACGAGAAGGCTTGGAGCGCATCGAGTTGAGCAACATCTTTTCCCGTCACGAGTCCAAAATCTTCGTCGCCCGTAAGGGGCGGGATGTCGCTGAAGCCCGGTCTCTTGGCGAAGACGGCCGCCGGGCTTAGCACCAGATGCAGGTGTTTCGTATGCGGGATAAGTGGCAGAAACACGAGTAGCGCCACAGTGTGCAGCCACCAGTTCGCATGTCCGCCAACCGTGCCATCGCGCAGGAAAAACGTCGCGAGATATGTCGCCATGAGCGTGAAAATCAGCAGCGCGATGAATCCGGATTCCCACGAAACTTTCGCGCCGAGCCATCGAGGGCGCGTCACCAATCGACGGTACGCCAGACCCGCGATCGAGATCGCCACGGCGATTGCGAAAAGCGCCACAAATCCGAAATAGGCGAAGCCGAAAGCGCTCTCGCGGGGGATGAACCCGAATCCGAACCCTGCGGCGATGTGGTTGATCGTGACCAGCGCGAACGCACAGAAGCCCCAGAATACAAACGCATGGGCGATGCCAGGTAGGGGCCGCTCGCGAATCACTTTGCCCTGCAGCAAAACTTCCCAGACGAATTTCTGCAATCGCGGGAGCACGTCGCCGATAGCAAACCCGGCATCGGGCCGCGCCTTGCGGATGATGCGAACGACTCGTCCAAACCGGACCCAAAATCCGGCCAGCGACGCACAAATCAAAATGAAGAGGATTGTTTTCTCAAGCCAGTTCGGATTGGCCATGACGGGTCAATTTGACTGTATCACCGCCTCGGCAAACAAAAGCGCCAGCAGCGCGGGCGTACCCGCGACACTGGCGCAATGCGGAACTAACGAAACTGGCCCCTAGACTACTTGTCTTTGTGCATCGAATACTTGTCGAGCGTGGCGTTGAACGCCGCCGCCTCGGCCGGAACCGCGGTGTTGCCCATCAGGATGGTTTCCGCACTTGGGTTGCCCCTGTAAAGAGCTACGTTGGCTTCCTTGTCGGGTCGAAGCGTCGCACCGGAAAGCGTGATTCCAGCGAACACACCGCGCGAGCGAGAGTAGGAAAGAATTTCCGCGCGCATCATGGCATCGGTTTCAGCGCTGGCATCACGACCCACCGGGCCCGCGGCAACTTCCGCGCCCGCGCCCAACGTGAACTTGCTCTCCAGAAGCTTCTGCGCGCCGCTCTTATTCATCACGAGCAGAACCACATCGGTTTCCGATCCGCCGATCTGAAAGCCGACGCTGCCCCCTTCAACCTTCACGCCTTCCGGAGCGCCCCAGCCGCCGTTCGCTCGCCGGCAGGTCGTGAAGCCGCGGCCATACTTACCGCCGATGCCGAAGCCCAGACGTTTCACGCTCGGAACCACCACTACACACTGCGCTTTGTCTATTAAGTCTTGGGGAATGCCCTTGTCAGGGGTGCCCATAATCTCGGTTAACACGGTGGTGGCAGCATCCAACCGCTTAGCGACGTCCGCTCGCTCGTCCGCGAGCATGGAGGTGGCCATGGTAGCCGCCGTCAGTGCCACAATCATCGAAGTACGCATTTAGTTCTCCTTCACACATTCAATCAGCACTTAGCGCACCAAAGTGCCAACCCTTACTTTTTACCGATGAAATGGAGCCTCACGGCGACAGCGCGCGGCTGACCGCGGCCATAACTAAGAAATGACCGCGAATCTATGTTGTTGTTGACCACGTTGGGATTGCCGTTGTTAGTCGCGTTATTTAGCCCGACGCGCCACTCCCAAAGGTAGTGCAGCAGGCGAAACCGCCGTTCCAAATCGAAGTTGATATCGAAGTATGAGGGTAGCCGCATGTGGTTGGGAGCGCCGATCAGCACGCCTTCCTCGTTAACGATGCTGAAAGGGAAACCGGTGCGGTATTCCGCCAGAAACGCGATTGCCGTCTCCCCAATAACGGGTCGCAGGAATTTCGGAAACCAGCGGCTCTGAATGGGAGCCCAGCCCCATGTCACGAACCGGTGCGGAGCGTCCCAAGGGAAGGGCCCCCGCGATTGCGCCGCAAAAATCGGGTTCTCCAAATTGTAATCGATCACGGAATTCGAACGCGCGCTCGACCGCGTGTAACCGGCGGACCACTCGTACTGCTTGGCAAACGTGCGCCGTATAGTAAATTCCGCCGCATTGTACTCATCCCGGCGCGCATTGCTAAGCGAATAAAAGTTCGCCCGCGAAAATGGCAGAAACGGTTCAACCAGCGAATCGCCGACGAACGTGAACCCGTGCGTGCCGATTCTGTGCGTCAGGTTGACGCGGCCGAAAATTTCGAACGGCAGCTTGCGCTCGACGCTGAAGCTCGACGTTCGGTACCGGGGCAGCCGCAGTTGGTGCTCATTGAGGAGAAAGCCCGTCTCCACCGGTGGACCCAAAGCGCTTCCGTTTGACGAGAAGAAAGTGGAATAACTCACCTGGTCGTGGCGGACGCCGAGCGTTTCAAGCGTCAGAGCATCGTAGAAAATTCCATACCCGACGGCAAGTTTGGTGTCGTGCAGGAATGCGGGTGCGTATACTGCGGAGAGCCGCGGTGACAGCACCGCATGCCCGAGCACCTGGTGCCAATCCGAGCGCATCCCGCCTTCGATCAGCAAAGCGTCGAGAGGCGACCAGCGATCCAGAATATACTGCGAGGCTTCGAGCACGCTACGCGATTCGGATGGATTGCCGGCGAACGAAACCTGCCGCGCCAGAGAAAGGTCCGCGCGCAGGATCTGATAATCGTGGCGCTCGGACGTCCGGTGAACGCCGGAGCGCTCGAAATCGGTGCCCGCGGAAATCTGGTGCGAACCGGCGAACTGGAATTTCGGCAGCACGCCCTGGCCGGTCCACTGCTGCCGGCTGCTGTGCCTTGCCAGATCGACGAAATAGTTGCCGCTCCGGCCCGTGGGCGAAATCCGGAAAACCTGATTCCCCTGGGGGCTGGAATGAAAATAGACGCGCATGTCGGACATCCCGAATTCCAGGACACCGCCACCGCGGAAATAAATCTGATCCTTAACCGTGGCGAGTTGCAGCGAGTTGCGGCGATTTAGCGTGGTCTCTACGGGATCGAGGAACGAAAGGCCCTGCCTTCGATCCTGCCCGCGATTGATTAGAAAGCTCGCGGTGAAGAGATTCGACGGTTTGAAATTCACTTGCACGCGCGTCAGATTGCTGCCGATAAAGCTTCGGTTGCGGTTCTCTCCGTGCGGCAAGCCGCTCACCGTATTGAGGTCGTAGAATGCGTCAAAGCCATTGTGGAACCAGGCGCGGCCCTTCCATAGCGGACCGGAAACCTTGAAGCGCGGCGTCCATTTATTGATGTGAAAACCGTCTTGGGATCCTATGCCGGGAATGAAATTCGTGCCGCTGTACCGCCACCGGTCGTCGCCCATTTCGGTCTTAATATCGAGCGCGCCCGAGGAGCCGCGGCCGATCTCCGGCGAGAAGCGGCTGCTCTGCAATTCCAGTGTCTCGACGGATTCGATGTTCAACCGTGTTTCCAGCCGGCCTGTAACCGGGTCCGCGATATTGAAGCCGTTCAGCCGGTAACTGGCCTGTGCGGTGCCCCCGCCATTAAAATGCGGGCGCCCGGATACATCCTGCACCACGCCTTGCAGCATGGGAAGCGCACTTCGGAAATCCTGCGATGCCGGGTATGGAATCTGCATGATGGCGACATTGCTGAGCTGGCTAACGGCGGCGGGCGCCTTCAAATCGATCCCCGCAGGCGAATACACCACATCCACCGACTCGGCGAATTCCGTCAAGTGGTTCAGCGTAACGGCGAGCTGATTCACGCCCTCGTGAAAGGAGACGGAATTCTGGACGAACACGAAGAAACCCCGCCGCTCGGCTCGGATCCTGTAGTCGCCCGCTTGCTCCAAACTCAAACTGAAGTCCCCGGCGGCCCCCGATAGCGCGCTGATCGAAGTGGTGAGGGACCCGCCGCTCAGATCGAGACGCACTCCTTCAAGCGCCACTCCGTTCTCATCCACCACCCGACCGCTAATTGAAACCGGAGCGGTAATACAAAGTAGCGGAAGGGCACAGAGCGCTGCCACAGTGGCCAGCACGCACGTCTTGCGCGCTAGAGATCCGCCGGTTGGCATGATGTTCTATTCTGCCAGATTTTGGGCGGTTGATAGGTTTCAAACCCGTTTCCATTAAGCTGGAAGCAGACATGAACATTGAAGTCCTGTTGACTGAGGCCGAGATCGCCCATGAGTTCGCCGAGGCCATGGAGGCGCGCGATCTTCCGGAAAAGTTCTTCTACTGGTTTCCGTTGTCGGTGCGCGCCTGGCGCAATTTGTCGCAGGCCGAAGAGTATAAGCCGTTAAACCGGACGTGGAATATGATCGCGGAGAAGGCGCGTGCGCTCACGCAGCACTTCGGAAAAGTCGTTCCGGTGGTCAGCTTCGGTGCGGGGGATGGGTCCAAGGACCGCGCACTTATGCACGCTCTGCGGGCCGCCGGGCAAGAGTTGAAATATTTTCCGGTTGATGCCAGCCAGGCGCTGCTCGAAATTGCGTGCGCCGATGCGGAGGATGAAGAGATTGAAGTGATGGGCATTAAAGCCGACATCTCGAGCCCCATGCACTTGATGCTCGCTTCCGATGCGGCTGAATCGCCAAAGCTTTTTCTGATGGCCGGCAACACGCTGGGCGGTTTCGATCCCCTGGAGCAGATCCGGCATGTGGCCGACTGTCTTCATGGCGAAGATCGCCTGGTGATCGATGGCGAGATCTACCGGCCTGACGCGCTCACCACGGCCGCGCAGCCAGAGTCGAAACAGTTTGCGTTCGCGCCGCTGTTGAGCATCGGAGTCACCAAGGAGGACGGTCAGATCCGCTTCGAACAGAAGCGTGACGAGCGGCATGAGGGACTGTTCATGATTACCAAGCGCTTCCATGCCGAGCGCGATCTTCGCGTCACCATCGCGGCGGAAGAAATTCAAGTCGCGCGCGGTGAGCGCATCTTTATGAATTTCCAGTATCTCTACACTTCGGAAGCATTCCGCTGGCTCCTCGAGCAGCAGGGCGGCCTGAAGATTCTGGAGCAGACGCTCAGTTCCGACGGCCATTTCATTACCGCGGTTTGCGCCAAAAAGTGAGCCGGCGAATGGCCAGGATGTTAGCAGCCGGTATCGGCGTAGCTGCCATTGCCGGCATGGCTTATGCGGTGCGCGGCCGGTCATCCACGCTCCTGGGACCCTCGGTGTATCACGGCAGTTCGCGGCGCCGCACCATCGCTTTGACGTTTGACGACGGACCCTCGGAAAGCACGCCGGCACTGTTGGATGTGCTGGCCGGGCACGGCGTGCGTGCCACGTTCTTCCAGTGCGGCGCTAATATTCGCAGGCTGCCTGAAATGGCCGTAGCCGTGCGCGATGGAGGACACGAGATCGGCAACCACAGCGACACGCATCCGGCGATGTACTTCAAATCGCCATCCTACATCCGCGACGAATTCGAGCGCGCTCAACGCACGATCGGCGAAGTGTTACAGGTAAAACCGCGCGTGATGCGCGCACCGTTCGGAGTCCGCTGGATTGGCTTCCGCGCAATGCAGCGCGATCTCGGCTTGACCGGTGTGATGTGGACGGTAATCGGTAACGATTGGGATCTGCCAGCGGATAAGATAGTACTTCGTGTTACCCAGGCCGCAAGAAACGGCGCAATCGTCTGCTTGCACGATGGCCGTAACCTGGCGCTTCGTCCCAACATTGCAAATACGATCGAGGCGGTGCGCATTTTGATTCCTCTTCTCGCGGCACGAGGATTCGCTTTTGAAACCGTTTCCCAGATGATATGTCCGACGATCTGATTGCAAGAGTCTTGAAGACCATCGCCGATGCGCAGCGCCTGCCGCTGGAGCAAGTCACGCTCGACAGCACTTTTGAGGCGTTGGGCATCGATTCCATGGACGGGGTGAATATTCTGTTTGCGCTTGAGAACGAGTTCGATATCGCCATTCCCGATGAGGCCGCGCGCGGCATCCGCACCGTGAGAGAGATGGCCGAAGGCGTGGACAAATTGGTCCAAGCCAAGGTCTCCGGTTAACGGATGCGGCGTGTCGCAATCACGGGGATCGGCGTGCTGAGCGGGATCGGCGGCACGCGCGAAGAATTCTGGAATAGCTTGCGCGCCGGCCGGTCGGGCATTGCGCCGATCACTTTGGCGGATTGTTCGCAGATTCGGTTCCGCAACGGCGCCGAGGTCCGCGGGTTCCGCGCTACGGACCATTTCGGCGAACGGCAGGCCGACTTCATGGATCGTTTCGCGCAGCTCGCAGTCGTGGCTGCGCGCGAAGCGGTGCAGGATGCCAAGGTTGAGTGGACGGATGACTTGCGCGCCGGCACCGCCATCGTGACGGGCTCGTGCGTCGGCGGCCAGGGGAGCGAGGACGCCGGCTACGTCGAACTCTATCGCCTGGGCCGCGCGCGCGTGCATCCGCTGACTATTCCGCGCACCATGGCCAATGCGGGAGCCAGCCATATCTCGATGGATCTTCACATCTCGGGACCAACTTTTACAATCTCCACCGCGTGCGCATCGGCGGCCCATGCCATCGGCCAGGCATTTTGGATGGTGCGGTCGGGTGCGACGGAGATGGCGATCGCGGGCGGCAGTGAAGCCCCCTTCAGCTTCGGAATGCTCAAGGCTTGGGAAGCGATGCGCGTGGTTTCAACCGACACGTGCCGTCCGTTTTCTTACGAGCGCAGCGGCATGATCCTGGGCGAAGGCGCGGCCATGCTTGTGCTGGAGCCGATGGACGCGGCGATCGCGCGCGGAGCTCACATCTACGCTGAGTTGAGCGGAATCGGAATGTCTTCCGACGCCCATCATCTGACGCAGCCTTCGCCTTTGGGAGCCGCGCGGGCCATGCGTGCAGCTCTGGCTGACGGCGAGCTTGCGCCCGAGCAGATCGGCTACATCAACGCGCACGGCACGGCGACGCTCGCGAACGATTCAACCGAGGCGACGGCTATAGGCGATGTATTCGGTGCGCGCGCTTCAACGCTACCGGTGAGCTCGACAAAATCCATGCACGGCCATACGCTCGGTGCAGCCGGTGCTCTGGAAGCCGCGGCCACGGTGCTGGCGATCGATCGCGGTTACCTGCCGCCAACGGCGAATTTCGGAACACGCGATCCGGAATGCAATCTCGATGTGATTCCTCATGTGGCACGCGAAGCGCAAGTGGAAGGCGCACTTTCCAACTCGTTCGCATTCGGCGGATTGAACGCCGTGCTCGCGTTTCGCGCGCATCGTACATAGTTTTACATCCGCCTTCGCTTCACTGTGATAAAAATATTCCGTGCCCAGTGAAACTTCCCGCCGCCGTTTTCACCTCACGGTGATCTACGGGCTCGGAGCCGTAATTTCCGGACTCCTTGCCGTGCCCGCGGCACTCTATTTACTTTTGCCCCCGCGCCTCCGGAAGACCGACGACTGGATCGACGCGGGCGACCTGAGCAAAATGGATTTCAAGGTGCCCGTCGAGGTAGTCTTCCGAAAAAATCGATTGGATGGCTGGAAGCTCACCAGCGAAAAGAAGACGGCCTGGGTTGTGCGGCAGCCCTCGAAAGCGCTCGTCGCGTTCGGACCCCAGTGCACCCATCTCGGGTGCGCATACCACTTCGAGGAAGATACCAAACAGTTCTTCTGCCCCTGCCACAACTCCGTTTTTTCCCTAGACGGGCGCGTTGTTTCCGGCCCCGCGCCGCGGCCCCTAGATCGCTATGACCTTAAGTTACATAACCAGAAGCTGCTGCTCGGCGCTTTGAAAGAATCTAACGGTGCGTCTGTATGAACGGCGGCATGAAGGAACGGCTGCAGGCCTGGTTCGATCACCGCACCGGCCTCGAAACCGCCATCAAGAAATTCTTGTATGAAGACATTCCCGCTTCGAGCGGATGGCATCAGGTATTCGGCAGCGTGGCGGCGTTCCTCTTCATGGTGCAGGCTTTCACCGGAGCCCTGCTGGCGTTCAATTATGCGCCCACGCCCGGTGACGCTTACAACAGCCTGCGCTACATCCTGACCGAAGTTACCGGAGGGCGGCTCATGCGCGGCCTGCACCACTGGGGCGCCAGCATGATCATCGTGGTCATGGTGCTTCACATGGTGCAGGTGTTTTTGTATGGCGGGTACAAGAAACCTCGCGAGGCCACCTGGATGGTCGGCGTGGTCCTGCTGCTGCTGACCATGGCATATGGCCTTACCGGCTATCTTTTGCCGTGGGATAACCGCGCTTACTGGGGCACCGTGGTCGCCACGCAGATTGGCGCGAGCGTGCCATTGGCGGGCCCTTACCTGAGCCGCTTGCTGGGAAGCGTGGGCGATATCGGCGTCGTGACCTTTGCCCGCTTCTACGGTTTGCACGTTCTGCTTCTGCCGCCGGCGACGACCATTCTGATCGCGATGCATATCTACCTGGTGCGGAAGCATGGCGTGGCACCTGCGATCGAAGACGAAGGGCGTCCAACCAAGAAGTTTTATCCCGAGCAGGTCTTCAAGGACACCGTCGCCATCTTCATCGCCTTCGCCATTCTGTTTACGCTGGCCGTTGCAGTCCGCGTCCCGCTGGAGAGGCTGGCGGACCCCACCGACACCTCCTACATTCCCCGCCCCGAATGGTATTTCCTTTTTCTGTTTCAGTCGCTCAAGATATTTAACGGGCCGCTCGAAGTGGTCGGCACGGTGCTGCTGCCGACGCTCGCCATTCTCGCGCTCATGCTGGTGCCATTCGTGGATCGCGGGCGCGTGATGCGGGTGACGCAGCGGACCTTTGCGATTGCCGTCGTGCTGCTGGTCGGTATCGGCTGGGCTGGTCTGACGCTTGCGGCCGTACGGAGCACGCCCAAACCATCCCCGGTGGCTGAGATCGACTTCTCGCAGCCGACCGATTGGATGCAGCTATCTCCGGTGGAGCTCGCCGGAGTCGGCTACTTCCGGCGCGAGAATTGCCAGGGCTGTCACACTATCGACGGCAGTAAGCCACGGGTTGGGCCCGACCTCGCCGGGGTCGGCAGCCGCCACACGGGTGCATGGATGATGCAGCATTTTCAGCACCCCCAAGACATGGTGCCGGGCAGTTCGATGCCGGCCATTCACCTCGCCACGGCGCAGCTCAATTCCCTTACCGCGTTCCTGCTCAAGCTCACCCCGCACAATGCGGAAGCTGTGCAAGTTGCCCCGGCATTCGCAGTGGATGGCGCCATGCTGTATCAGGAGAAGTTTTGTGGAAGCTGTCACCAGGTGAACGGCGTCGGCATGAAGGTCGGTCCGGGATTGAACGGCGTTGGCACGCGCCGCACAGCCGCGTGGCTGGCACAAAATTTTCGCGAGCCGCAGAAGATGTCGCCCGGCACGATGATGCCGCCTTATCCCTTTCCGGCTAAAGATATGGACAACATGATCGGCTATCTGTTGACCCTGCCCGAGTAAATTAAACCAGCGCCTCGCTGGAGTGAATGCCCTGCTCTTGAAGCGCCGTGGCCATTTTCTCCAGCGCGTTCTTGTGGATCTGCGAAACGCGGCTCTCATTGATGCCTAAGAGCGATCCGATTTCTTTCATGGTCAACTCCTTGGAGTAGTACAGCGTGACCACTCGCTGGTAGCGCGCCGGAAGCTTCTGCATCGCGGTGCCGAGCGCCGCGCCCATCTGCTTACGTTCCCAGATATTGTCCGGCTGATACTCCGGGCGCTCCGGAAACTCTGGAACGGTCTGGTTCTCGCTTTCTGGCTGGCGCGTCGAGGCCGACATCAGGCCCACCATCCGAAGCTCCACTGCCATCTGCCGCCAGCGTGCCACACCGACCCCCATCTTCTCGGCGATCTGCGCTTCCTCGGGCGCTTCGGACGTCAGCGTCGTTAGTTCGCGCGTTACGGCTTCCAATTGCTTGTGGCGTTTGCGCAAATCGCGCGACGCCCAGTCAAGTTGACGCAGACTATCCAGGATCGCCCCCTTGATGCGGTGCTTGGCATAACTCCGAAAGGCGACTTCCTTCTGCGAATCGTACTTGGTCGCAGCGTCAAACAAGCCCATGACGCCGGCGTGAATCAGGTCGTCCAAGTCCACATGAACGGGAAGATTGTCATGCACCCGCAAGGCGATGGCTTTCACCAGCGGAAGGTTCTCCAGGACGATTCTGTCGCGAAGCACATTGGCTTCGGTTTGCTGTTCGCGCTGCTCAGACACACTTCGGGCTTTCATTCCGCATGGCCTCTTTTAAGAGATTTACCGGAGCGCTTTCACGCTGCCCGGCGATGTCTAAGAATGCATGCGGGCGGCCATTTGCATACCTGCGCGCGGCGGGCTTTAAGTGATTGGTAAGTAAGGGGAAGTTGAATGTATATGGAACTGGCGAGTTATACGAGGATTACTCTAGTACCGTGATGGATTTCAGATTGGAACGCGATGTTCCGTTGCGGAACGGCAGGCCGCGAATCACCAGCCGGCGGCGTTGGCAATCAAAGTTTTCGCTGTAAGTCCCGCAAGAAAAATCCAAACTGCGATGCGGAACACTCCATCTAAAGTAAAACCCGCCAGCAGCGCCAATACCGCATAAAATGCGAGCGATGCAAGGTACTTGGGTTTCATCTGTTTTTAATTGTGTCACAAGCGACTTCCTTCACCGGATCGCGTTTGCACAAGTAGGAGCGTTAACATGAAAAGCTTTCTTTTCAATGGATTGGCTGCATCTCTACTCATCGCCGGCAGCATGTCGGCACAAACCATAAATCAGGCTCGCGAAAACCAGCAGGACCGCATCGCGCAGGGTATTCAGTCCAGTGCGCTGACGCCGCGGGAAGCCGCCAGACTGGAAACTCGCGAATCGCGAATCAACCGTCGAATCCGCCATGACCGGTTCGTGAATGGCGGAAGGCTGACGCCCGGTGAGCGCCGCCGCATCGATCGTTCCCAGGACCGGACGAGCCGCGAGATCTACCGCCTGAAGCACAACCAGCCCTTCTAACGACCTTCGTTCAGCGGGGCATGTTGTACAAGAACGTAAACTGCAGCACAATGCGATCTCCGTGGAATTCGGATGGCAACGGCGGCAGCGGATCGGACGCGCTCAGCGAAGCGACGGCGGCGCGGTCGAGCGCGCGAGCACCGGATTCCGTGGAGATCACGACTTTATTGATGCGGCCATTCGCCCCGATGGCGAATTGAATCGCAACCTTCCCCCGCTGTCCCAACTTCGCGCTCTCCGGATACACCGCGAACCAGTTCCGGCGCACCGTCTGCAGCACTTGCAACAGGTACGGTTTAAAATCGACTCCCTTCGGATCGCTCAGCAGCTCGAGATTGCTCTGCGGCCGCCCCGGGCTGGGAGTTTGCGTCAGACCGGCGAGCGGCGAATCGTTTCCGGCATCGCCAACCTGAGTCCCACCGGACGATCCACCGCGCGCCACATTTCGCACGGCTTCGGCGACGGAAACTGGAGGCTGACCCAACCGGTTACCGGTCTTGCTCGACGATGCTGCTGCGCGAGGTATCTCAAACGCGAGCGCCGGTTTGTCTACGGGCGGCAGTGGCGGCTTTTCTTGCGCCTGAATCTGAGGCGTTAAAGCCGGCGGCGCCTGCGCAACTTCGACCTTTGGCGCTTCCGGCAGCTTGGTGGTCCGCGCCGAAACGGGTGGCGGCGTGAACACCGGCTTGGGTGCTGGAGCGGGCGGCGCGGCGGCCGACGCCCGGCTGGCTGCCCCCTTTTCAATGCGCGGCGCCGGCAGAAGCATATCCGTCGTGATGTCCTTGCTCAGCTTGCCGCGATTCGGTGCCCGCTGCGTCAATTGCGTGGGAGGATCGACGAGCGGAGTAACGCGCCGCTTAACGGCCTCGCGAACCGGCGGAGCGGTCGGCGTCCCGGAGCTTACCGTCATCAATCCGCCACCCAAAACCAGATGCAGTAATACGGAGAGTATGGCGGCTTGACGCCAGCGCGTTTCACCAAACTCCCGCTCCCAGTGCAGCAGAAGATCGGGCCCTTGCTCCTTCGGCGGAGAGACTACGGTTTCCATGCGGAATTTAACGTGCGAGCGACAATGCCTGAGTGCTCTTCGATTTTATCAAGTATGCGCAACGCTACTTCCAAGGTCCGACGCGCCGCGAGGCCGTCCAGTTTCGGCTGGCGCCTCGATTCCACCGAATCGAGGAAGGCGTCGAACTGAAGCTGCAGCGGCTCGCCCTTCACGATTTCTATGGGATCGAAGCTCACTTCCCTTCCTTCGTCCACGGAAATCGCCACTAAACTCTGCGCCGCGTAGTCGAGCGAAATGTACTGTTGCGGCTGAAAAACGCGAAGTTTCCGGATGCGCTCGATAGAAACCCGGCTCGCCGTCAGGTTCGCGACGCAGCCGTCATTGAACTGAAGCCGCACGTTGGCGATGTCCACCTTATTCGAAAGGATGGAAATGCCGGCGGCGCGGATCTCTTCGAGTTCTCCATGCGCAAGCGCCAGCACCAGATCCAGGTCGTGGATCATCAGATCGAGCACGACATCGATATCGAGGCTGCGCGGGCTGAAGACGCTCATGCGATGGACCTCGAAGAAGAGCGGCAGACGCGCTATTGTCTCCAGGGCGAGGACGGCCGGGTTGAAGCGTTCCAGATGGCCCACCTGCAGGATGCGTCCGTGAACCTGCGCGGATTCGACCAGCCGATCGGCCTCGGCGAGCGTAGGCGCAATCGGTTTCTCGATGAGCACATCGATGCCGGCGGCCAGCAACTCGCAACCAACATCGGCATGAACCGAAGTGGGCGCGGCGACAATCGCGCAATCGACCTTGCCTGCGAGTTCGCCGGCATCGACGTAAGCCGCGCAGCCTTGTGCGGAGGCGGCTTCGGCGGCCCGCCCAAAATCCGTATCGACGATGGCGACAAGGTCTACCCGCGGCGAATCGGAAGCGATGCGGATGTGATTTTGCCCGAATCTTCCCGCCCCAATAACCGCGATTCTTGGCTTCACGTGCGCGCCTCGCCGACGATCGTAACTCCGGCTTCGTCAGCCGATTGCAGCATTTCCGCGCGATCCAGCAGCAGCGTTTTTCCCGCATCCACGCTCAGCGCGGTCGTCCCGGTTTCGAGCATCACGCGAATCGTTCCAGGCCCCACAACCGGCACGTCGAACAGCAAATGGTGCCTGCTGGTTGCGACCTTCACAAGCGCGAGCGGCTTGCCCTGCGCCAAACCGGCGGCGCGCCGCAGCATTTCGTCGGTGCCCTCCATGGCTTCGAGTGCCACGCAGGCGCGATCGGCGATGGCGACGGACTGTCCGACATCGAGCATCGCCAGCGCGTCGGCAATGCGGCGCCCGTATTCCATATCGCCTTCTTCTTCCTTGGTCGGAGGGCGCCGCGTCAGCACGCCGGACCCTGCCAGTAGAGGCTTCAGAAGCTTGGTGGAATCGGTTAGTTCGATTCCCTCATCGGCAAGCACCTTGGCGACGCCGCCGATCAACCCCGTAGTGTTCTTGCGCGGCAGCGAAGCCAGCAATTTCACCAGACGCCAATCGGGCCGGATGGAAGAAAAAATCTTGGCGTGCTTCACCTGCCCGCACATCATGATCTGCGTGACGCCTTCTTCCTTGCAGATCGAAATTAAGCGGCTCAACTCCCCGAGCGACACCCAGTGGCAGCGTTCGGCAAGGCGCTCAATCTCTGGCGAAGCTTCCTCTTTGATGGCGATCACGACCACCTCATCGCCGGCCTGCCGCGCAGTTTCAAGCGCGAGAATCGGGAAACGGCCGTTGCCCGCGATGAGACCGTACTTCATCCCTTGATCACGCCGCGCTGCGATTCGCCGATGAACTCGATTAGCTCATCGATCTCGCCGCGCACGGGAACTTCTTCGCGAATGCGCGCGATCGCCTGCGATGTGTTCAGGCCCGCGCGGGTAAGCAATCGAAATGCAGTTTGCAGGCTTTCGATGGTTTCCGTCGAGAAACCGCTGCGCTCCAGGCCCACCCGGTTCGCGCCGAACACGCGAATGGGCCGGTCGCTCACGTTACTGGAAAACGGCATCACGTCTTGCGTCACAACGCTATATCCGCCGATGAATGCGTTGCGGCCGACGCGACAAAACTGATGCACGCCCGAGAATGCGCCGATGTTCGCATGGTCCGCGATGGTGACGTGCCCCGCGAGCGTGACGGCGTTCGCAAGTATGTTGTGATTCCCGATCAGGCAATCGTGCGCGACGTGGACGTAAGCCATCAGCAGATTGTCATCGCCGATGCGCGTCACCAGACCGCCTCCTTCCGTGCCACGATGAATCGTCACGAATTCGCGGACGCGGTTGCGATTGCCGATGCGAGTTTCGGCGCGCTCGCCCTTGTATTTCAGATCCTGCGAGGCCACGCCGACAGTGCTGTAAGGGTAGAAAAGATTATCTTCGCCGATCGAGGTTGGTCCCTCGCAATAGACATTCGCCATGAGTCGCGTGCGAACGCCGATCTCGACTTCGGCGCCGACGATACAGTATGGGCCGATATCGGCGGCGGGATCTACGCGAGCTTGAGGGTCGATCAGCGCGGTGTGGTGGACAGGCATCTACAACAGCGAATCGGCGGCCTTGTCCTGCAGACTGCACATCATTTCCGCCTCGGAAACCACCTTGCCGTCGACCATCGCGCGTCCGGCCATTTTCGCCACAGTGCCTTTGCGCTTGATGACCGTCATTTCCAGGTGAAGCTGATCTCCCGGAACCACGGGACGGCGAAAGCGCGCGTTGTCGACGGAGACGAGGAACACGAGTTTCCTGGCGCGATCCGGGATGCTGTGCAAAATCAGAACGCCCGCCGTTTGCGCCAGCGCTTCAATAATCAAGACGCCAGGCATCACAGGATACTCCGGAAAATGCCCCACAAAGAATGGCTCGTTGGCAGTGACATTCTTAATGCCTACGATGCGGTCGGCATCCATCTCAACGATGCGATCGACGAGCAACATGGGGTAGCGATGCGGCAAAATCTGCCGGATCTGGTTGATGTCCAGAATGGGCATGGGAAGTAGTTAGTATACCGTGAGGGGCAACGGCGTCTTAGTATAGAACAAGCTCGGAACCTGGGATAACGGAAAAGGAAAATTGAGTTCGTGACAGATGTTCAGCTCTATTTGGCCCTCGGAATTCCAACGGTCGCCGTACTGGTAGGAATGCTGATCAACGGAATGCGGTTCAGCGCGCTGAACGGGCGGATCGGAAGTCTAGAGAACCGCATGACACTTCTGGAATCAAAGTTCGATATGCGGTTCGACATGCTTATCAGCAAAGTAGTGGGCATCGATAACCGCCTCACTCGCCTTGAGGCCCGATTCGAGCATAGCTAGCCCCGCTCACTTTCGCGTGGTTTTCGTGGGTGACGCCGCTTCGCCTTCGCGAAAACTTCGTTCCCAAGCCGCGGAATATCCGAATAGTCAATCGGCGCGTCCTTCAAGCGCCGCGCCTCTGCCGGAGTGAGTTGGCGTGGGTTATTTGGGTTAAGCCGGTAGCGGTTCATCATATTGCTTCCCGCCCGCGTTGGTTGGCTTTTCTTGCTGACATCACGCGCAGGTGGCTGCCTGACTATATTGAATATTGCCACTCGATTCTTCGCCCGACCCAACGCGACTGCTCGACTGGGCGCAAGCCCACCAGAACAACATCGTCGCCCTCATCCGCTCACTCGTCGAATGCGAGTCCCCTAGCGACAATGCTGCCTCGGTCAACCGCTTCCTAGATTTGATCAGCGCCTCGGTGTTTGGGTTCGGCGAGGTTCGCACATTTCCCGGCGGAAGATTCGGCAAGCACTGGCAGTGCGAGTTCGCTCTACCCGGTCCGCGACGCAAGCAACCCGGCGAGACCCTCGCGCTCGGACATTCCGACACCGTCTGGCCGCTCGGCACCTTAGGCGGCATGCCCTTTGAACAGCGCGATGGGCGGCTCTGGGGTCCGGGCGTGCTCGACATGAAAGCCGGTATCGCCTTCTTCCTCTTCGCGATGCGCGCGCTGCGTGAACTCGACATTCCCGTATCCCGCAAAGTCGTGTTGCAACTCAATTCGGACGAAGAAGTCGGCAGCCATTCTTCGCGTGCGCTCACCGAGAAACAGGCGCGTATGAGTTCCGCCGTCCTGGTTCTTGAGCCCGGGACGGGACTCACCGGCAAACTCAAGACAGAACGAAAAGGCGTGGGCGATTACGCGGTCACCGTGCACGGTCGCGCCGCTCACTCCGGGGTCGATTTCCAGGCCGGCGCGAGCGCGGTGCTCGAGTTGGCAAAACAGATCGAGCGCATTGCGGCCTTCACCGATCTGCGGCGCGGTATCACCGTCAACCCCGGCGTGATCTCCGGCGGCACGCGCTCGAATGTGGTTGCCGCCGAGGCCCGCGCTCTTGTCGACGTCCGCATCCGCCGGCTTGCCGACGCCAAGCGTTTGGAACGTCAGTTTCGCGGCCTCCGGCCCATCGACAAGCGCTGCACTTTGCAGATCGAAGGCGGGTTGAACCGGCCTCCGATGGAGCGTTCGCGCGCTATCGCGGCTCTGTTCGAGAAAGCGCGCACAGTTGGCCGCGAACTGGGAATGGATCTGGAAGAATCCTCTACCGGCGGCGGCTCCGATGGAAACTTCACAGCGGCTCTGGGAATTCCGACGCTCGATGGGCTCGGCGCCATCGGTGAAGGCGCTCACGCCGCCACCGAAAGCATTCTGACCGATTGCATTGCGCCCCGAACTGCTTTGCTGGCGAATCTAGTCGCCGCTCTCTGAGCCTGCGGTGAAGGCGTACTTCCACGCATTCCTCCGGATCGCCTGAAGCTCTGAATCGTTGAAGCCGAACACATCGCGCGCAATCGCGAATTCGCGTGTGAGCGTGGTCCCAAAAATCGCCGGGTCGTCGGTGTTGAACGTCAAAGGCACACCGGCATCGAACAAGCGCCGAACCGGATGAGTATCGAGGGAGGCCACCGCACCGGTGCAAACATTGCTCGTGATGCACACCTCGAGCGGAATCGAGTTGTCGCGCAGATGCTTCAGCAGCACCGGATCGTCGATTGCCCGAATGCCGTGGCCGATGCGTTCCGCGCCAATTTCGAGCGCCGCCCATATCGATTCCGGACCCGCTGTCTCTCCCGCGTGCGCCGTCAGCCGCAGCCCGCTTCCCTTCGCAAATGCGTAAACTTCCTTGAACCAGTGCGCCGGACCCGTCACTTCGTCGCCGCCGATGCCGAACGAAATCACGCCGTCTTTCACGCGCTCAGCCGCCACTTCGGCCACGCGCATCGCCGCCTCCGGCCCGAACTGCCGGATCGCATCCAGATTCCAGTGCACTTGCACGGCGCAAGCCAGCGATTCGCGACGAATGGCATCGAACACCGCCGCGAAATCCATCTGCTTCCACAGAATCACTCCGGCCGACAACGTGATTTCGGCGTACCGGATCCCTTGGCGTTCCAGCCGCTGCAGCATGGCGCGCGTGATCAGCGCGTAATCATCCGGCGTTCGCAATTTCTGAACGATCCACTTAAAGCAAGCCAGAAAGCCCGCGAAATCGGCAAAACGGTATGCGGCGGAAATCTCTTCTTCCGTAATCCCCGGCGCCAGGAGTTGCACTGTTTCGGGCAGCACCGAGCCTTCAAGATGGACGTGGAGTTCAGCCGCCATATAATGAGGGTCGCATGACGACTTCTGAAATCGAAGCGATCGCCGGCGGATACCATGGCGATGCGTTTCGAATCCTCGGGCCGCACCCGGTGAAAGCCAGGAACGGTGTCGATCGCTGGGAAGTGCGCGCGTTCTCGCCACAGGCCAAGAGTGCTTCTGTCATCGCCGACGGCACCGTGACACCCATGGTGCGGAAACATTCCGACGGATTTTTTGCCGCGCTACTCGATGGAGCGCCCACGCCATATGAACTCGAACTGCGGCTCCCCGACGGCACCGTAGCGCGCGTTGAAGATCCTTATCGGTTCCCGCCAATCGTTAGCGATTTCGATCTTTACCTGTTCGGCGAAGGAACCAACTACGAGGCCTATCGCATGATGGGCGCGCATCTCGCCGTCATCGAAAACGTGGCCGGCGTGCGCTTCGCCGTTTGGGCGCCGAACGCGCTGAACGTCACTGTGACCGGCGATTTCAATCAGTGGGACACGCGCCGCAATCCAATGCGTAAGCGAACTTCCGGCGTCTGGGAGTTGTTCGTGCCCGGTCTCACCGAAGGCGCGACTTACAAATACTTCGTGCGTTCGCAGTTTCAGGGTTATGAGCAGTTGAAATCCGACCCGTATGGTTTCGGCAGCGAGGTGCCCCCGAAGTCCGCTTCGGTCGTGCGCGACCTGAGCACTTATACATGGCAGGATGCGGAATGGATGAAAACGCGCGGAGAACGGCAGTGGCTGCGCGAGCCCATCTCAACTTACGAAGTTCATCTGGAATCATGGATGCGCCACCCCGATGGCCAGCCCCTCACGTATCGCGAGATGGCCGTCAAGCTCGTTGAGTACGTGAAGCGAATGGGCTTCACGCATATCGAGCTGCTGCCCATGATGGAGCATCCGTACTCCGGGTCATGGGGCTATCAGGTCACCGGGTATTTCGCGCCGACCGCGCGCTTCGGCACGCCGGCCGAGTTCATGCACCTCGTCGATAGCTGCCACCAGAACGGCATCGGCGTGATTGTCGATTGGGTGCCGGCGCACTTCCCGAAAGACGCGCACGGCCTTGCCTATTTCGACGGTACGAACCTCTACGAGCATGCCGACCCGCGCCTGGGCGAGCATCGCGATTGGGGCACGCTCATCTTCAACTACGGCCGCAATGAAGTGCGTGAATTTCTGATCTCGAACGCACTTTTTTGGCTGAAGAAATTCCACATCGACGGACTGCGCGTGGATGCCGTGGCTTCGATGCTGTATCTCGATTACTCGCGCGAGCCCGGACAGTGGATTCCGAATCGGTACGGCGGGAACGAGAATCTGGAAGCCATCGACCTGCTGCGGCGCTTCAATGAATTGGCGCACGAAGTTCCCGGCGCGATGACCATCGCGGAAGAATCCACCGCCTTCCCCGGCGTCTCGAAACCTGTCCATCTTAACGGCCTCGGCTTCACCATGAAGTGGAACATGGGCTGGATGCACGACATGCTGGATTACTTCGCCAAAGATCCGGTGCATCGCAAATACCAGCATGGAAATATCACATTTAGCCTGCTCTATGCATTCACCGAGAACTTTGTGCTGCCGATTTCGCATGACGAAGTGGTTCACGGTAAAGGGTCGCTGCTGAACAAAATGCCCGGTGACGGCTGGCAGAAGTTCGCGAATTTGCGCACGTTTCTGGCCTACATGATGGGGCATCCCGGCAAGAAACTGCTGTTCATGGGCTGTGAAATCGGGCAGTGGGATGAGTGGCGCTATACCGGCAGTGTGGCTTGGGACCTGCTCCAGTGGGATCCCCACCGGAAGCTCCAACTTCTGGTGCGGGACCTGAACGCGTTCTATCGCGCGCACCCGGCCCTGTACGAAGTTGATTTCGATTACAGGGGCTTCGAGTGGATCGATTTTCACGACGGCCGGAATTCCGTAATCGGGTTTCTGCGCAAGGCGACGGACCCGGCCCAATCGCTCTTGTTCTTCTGCAACTTCACGCCCGTGGTGAGGTATGACTACGAATTCGGCGTGCCCGAAGAAGGCTTCTACCGCGAGATACTGAACACCGATTCCGAAAAGTACGGCGGCAGCAATGTCGGCAACGGCGCGGGCGTGCAATCACGCCCGGTCCCGAGGCACGGCCGCGGACATTCCATCCCGGTGACACTGCCGCCTCTTGGCGTCGTTGTATTCGAAAAGCAGTAACGGCGATCGTTCAGAAGACCGACTACACTATCCGTATGGAATTTGGCTTTCTGAAACCTTGTCGATTTCTAGCTCTGCTGGCCGCCGCGCCTCTGCTGTTTGCCGCGGATTTCGCTCTGAATCCCGGAGATCGCGTCGTGTTTTATGGCGACAGCATCACCGATCAACGCCTCTACACCACCTTCGCCGAGACTTACGTTGTAACTCGTTTCCCCACGCTCAACGCGACGTTTATCCATTCCGGATGGGGCGGCGATCGCGTGACCGGCGGTGGCGGAGGGCCCATCGATGTTCGCCTTCAGCGCGATGTGCTGGCTTACCGGCCGACCGTGATCACCATCATGCTCGGCATGAATGATGCCAGTTACAAAGCCTTTGACCAGGGTATCTTCGATACTTTCAAGAACGGCTATGAGCACATCATCGACGTGGTCACGAAAGCCGACCCTGGAGTGCGTATCACCGTGATAGAGCCTTCGCCGTTCGACGATGTAACCCGGCCTCCGCAGTTCGATGGCGGCTATAATGGCACTCTGCTGCAGTACTCCGACTACATCCAGGAATTGGCCGCGCGAAGGCATCTGAATCTCGCCGATCTCAATAATCCGGTTGTAGCCGCTCTGCAGGAAGCCAATGACATCGATGCCACGTTAGCCGCGAAATTGATTCCCGATCGTGTGCACCCAGGCCCCGCTGGACACATGCTGATGGCGGAAGCTCTGCTCAAGGCGTGGAATGCACCGGCCCTGGTGACATCGCTCGAGATCGACGTTCCCTCCGGCCGCGTGGTGAACTCGCAGAATACACGCGCCGACGGTTTCTCCATGGCCGGCGGAACGACCGGCGACATGATCTCCTGGACGCAGCTCGATCGCGCTCTGCCAATGCCTTACGACGCGAAAGACAAGTCCGTAGAGCTCGCACTGAAAGCTTCGGATTTCCTCGATTCGCTGGATCGCGAAACGCTGAAGGTGACTGGCCTTACCGCGCCCTCGTACCGGCTAAAGATCGACGATGCCGACATGGGCGCCTTCTCGAAAGAAGATCTCGCCAACGGAATCAATCTGGCGACTCTCAGCACGCCCATGATGCAGCAGGCCCTGGAAGTTCACGCTTTGACGCTGCAGCACGCCAACATGCACAACACACGCTGGCGCACCATTCAGGTCCCGCTCGAGAAGATGGATCTGCCGAATAAAGCCGCGGCCATGCAGGCTCTCGATCGCCTCGACGAAGACCTCATTCAGAAGCAGCACGCCGCCGCCCAACCGCGCAGCCACCGGTACGTCCTCGGGGCCGCGAATTGAATCGCGAATATCACAAATGGTATAGCGACCGGCTAGGGCGTGACATGGAGATGCTCGTGTACGGGCATGGCGGTTTACCGGTGCTGGTATTCCCGACATCCATGGGGCGCTTTTTCGAATACGAAGATCACGGCATGATCGATGCCGTATGGGATCAATGTGAGAACGGGCGCCTTCAGACCTTTTGCGTCGATAGCGTCGACCGTGAAAGCTGGTACAACCGCGGAATCGCTCCCTGGGATCGCGTGCGCCGGCATCAACAGTATGAGAGTTACGTGATGGAAGAAGTGATGCCGATGCTCCGCTCGCGCAACTGGTCGCCGCGCCTCGTGACCACCGGCTGCAGCTTCGGCGGCTATCACGCCCTGAACATCGCTTTGCGGCACCCGGACGTGTTTACCGATTGCGTGACCATGGGCGGCGCGTTCGATATTCATCAGTTTCTCGGCGGCTACTACGACGAGAACTGCTATTTCAACTGCCCGCCGGATTATATGGCCAATATGAACGGCGGCTGGCAACTGGATCGCTATCGATCCGCCAGTCGCATCGTGCTTGCGGCCGGGGAACACGACATCTGTCTCGGCGAAAATTTCCGCATGGCTGAAATTTTCGTTGCCAGGCAGATCCCGCACTGGCTTGATGTCTGGGCGAATTACACCGGTCATGACTGGCCGTGGTGGCAGCAGATGGCCCGCAAATATTTCAGGTGATTCCAGCCGATCGTATGGAGAGAAGCATGAAGAAAATTGGAATCATCTATGGCATGGAGAACTCCTTTCCCGGCGCGCTGGTGGACCGCATCAACTCGCGCAAGGTGTCGGGCGTTGTGGCGGAGCACGTTGAAGTAGGCGGCGTGAAGATGGCCGAGCCTTGCGGTTACCGCGTTATTATCGACCGCATCTCGCATGACATTCCGTTCTACCGCGCCTATCTCAAGAACTGTGTTCTAACTGGAACCATCGTCATCAACAACCCGTTTTGGTGGGGTGCCGACGACAAGTTTTTCAATTACGCCCTCGCATCGAAGCTCGGCGTGGCCGTTCCAAATACCGTGATACTACCGCACAAGCAGCATCCGCCGGGGACGACTTCAGCCTCGATGCGCAACCTGAAGTATCCGCTGAATTGGGATGAGATATTCGCGTACATCGGTTTCCCGGCGTTCCTGAAACCATACAGCGGGGGCGGCTGGAAGAGCGTATACAAGGTGCATTCTCCCGAAGAGTTTTTTGCGGCCTATGACGAAACCGGCGACCTCTGCATGACACTGCAGACGGGTGTTGAGTTTGACGATTATTTCCGCTGCTACGTGGTCGATCAGAAGAAAGTGCACATCATGCGCTACGATCCGCGGCGTCCGCATGCGGAGCGCTATGTGAAGGATGGCCCGCGCAGTGAAGAGAAGATGCTCCAGCGCGTCGAGAAGGACTGCCTGACGCTTTGCCGCGCGCTGGGTTATGACCTGAATACGGTTGAGTTCGCGGTGCGGGACGGCGTGCCTTATGCCATCGATTTTCTGAATCCGGCGCCCGATGCGGACTACGGTTCGGTGGGGCCGCGGAACTTCGATTGGATCGTGAATGCGGTAGCCGACATGGCGATTGAAAAAGCGCAGAGCGATGAGGATCCCGCGAAAGAATTGCGTTGGGCGGCTTTCTTGAAGGGCTGAAGCTGGCGAGAAAATGCGAGCCGATGTCGCAGTGGTGGGCGGCGGAAGTCTGGGGCTGGCGCATGCCTATTTAGCTTCGAAGCAGGGGCGGTCGGTCGTGCTGTTTGAACGGAATCCGCGCGCAACGGGCGCGTCTATCCGTAATTTCGGGATGATCTGGCCCATCGGTCAGCCTGCTGGTCAGATGCATCAACTCGCGCTTCGAAGCCGCGAAATCTGGGTCGAGGCGTTGAATGAAGCGCGGCTCCCCTATCTGCCGACGGGCTCCCTGCACGTGGTTTATAACGACGATGAAGCTGACGTCGCGCGTGAATTTTGCGCGATCGGCCCGAAGCTCGGCTACTCCTGCGAATGGCTGAAACCCGCTCAGGTGTTATCGCGAACCTCCGCGGTTAGGAGCGAGAATCTGCTCGGCGGTATTTGGAGTCCCATTGAGATCACGGTCGATCCGCGCCAAGCGATGGCCGGATTGCCTCTGCTGCTGCAAGAACGTGGAGTCACACTGCGCTACGGCGCGGCGGTTCATGCGATCAACCTTCCGACAATCGAAGCGGGCACAGAGATCTGGCGGGTGGACGAGGCGATCGTCTGTTCGGGCGACGATTTCCAGACCCTGTACCCGGAAGTTTTCGCATCCAGCGGGCTGACGCGCTGCAAGCTGCAGATGTTGCGCACCGCGCCGCAACCCGGCGGATGGCAATTGGGGCCGGCGCTTGCCGCGGGCCTCACGCTGCGTTTCTACAAAGCGTTTCGCGCGTGCTCAACGCTTCCTCGGCTTGTCAAGCGAATTGCGCGCGAGAAGCCCGAATATGAACGCTGGGGCATTCACGTTTTGGTGTCGCAAACCAATGGAGGAGAGATTACGCTGGGCGATTCGCACGAGTACGGCGAGTGCGTAGACATCTTCGATAAGACTGAGATCGATGAGTTGGTATTGCGCGAAGCAGCGACATTCCTGAATATTCCGAGCTGGGAAATCGCGCAGCGCTGGCACGGCGTGTACAGCCTGCATCCGGATCGCGCGTTTTTTGAAGCGGAGCCTGCGCCTGGCGTGCGAATTTTAACGGGTGTCGGCGGCTCCGGAATGACACTCTCGTTCGGACTCGCCGAGCGAGCTTTTCAGCACTCATGACGAATCATCTGCAAGCCGTCATTCTCGATTGGGCCGGAACCACTGTAGACCACGGCAGCCTCGCGCCCATTGCCGCATTGCAAAGCGTCTTCGAGGAGGCCGGCGTGCCAGTCGAAGTATCCGAGGCACGCGCCTTTATGGGGCTGGCCAAAAAAGATCACATCCGGGAGATTCTGCACCTTCCGCGCATCGCTTCGGCTTGGTCTTCGCAGCACGGTGCCGTGCCGGGTGAAAACCAGGTTGTCGAGCTATACCACGCTTTCATTCCGCGCCAACTCGAGTGCCTGGCCGCTCATTCGCGCCTGATTGCGGGTGTGCCGGAAGCCGTGAATCACATGCGTGCGCGTGGATTGAAAATCGGAACCACCACGGGCTATACGCGCGCCATGCTCGATTACCTCGTCGACGAAGCGGCGAAGCAGGGTTTCATGCCGGACTGTTCAGTATGCCCTGAAGATTCCGGGGGCGGGCGTCCCGGCCCGTGGATGTGCTACCAAAATGCGATCGCGCTCAAGGTTTATCCGCTCGAAACTTTCGTCAAGATCGGCGACACACCGAGCGACATTCAAGAAGGCCGCAATGCCGGTATGTGGACCATCGGCATCGCGCGCACCGGCAATCAGGTTGGCCTGTCGGAAACCGATTGGGCACGCCTCACCGCCACCGAGCAAGACGACGCCCTTGCGCGCGCCCGCGAAGATCTTGTTGCCGCGCACTATGTGGCCGACTCCGTTTCCGGCTGCGATCTGATCCTCGCGAAAATTGACGCGCGTCTCGCAAACGGCGACCGGCCATGATTTCACGCCGCCGCCGCGTATTTTGGGAATGCCTCACGGTAGGGCTGATGGTGGTTGGGTATGCGGGCTACTATCTCTGCCGCTCCGATCTGTCGGTCTCGCTTCCGCTGCTCATCCAAGAGATGCAGGCCCGCGGCATTCCCGCCGATGTGGCAAAAGTTCGGTTGGGCTGGATCGCCTCTATCGGTGTGCTGGCATATGCGCTCGGCAAATTTCCCAGTGGGGGACTCGCCGATTTCCTGGGCGGCCGAAGAAATTTCCTGCTTGGCATGCTCGGGTCCATTGGCTTCACGATTTTGTTCGCGCTCGGCGGCGGCATCCCAATCTTCACGCTCGCCTGGTTTGGGAACCGGCTGGTCCAGTCGCTCGGCTGGACCGGGATGGTGAAGATCACCTCGAAATGGTTTTCGTACTCATCGTACGGAACCGTGATGGGCGTAATCAGCCTAAGCTATCTTTTCGGCGACGCCGCCGCGCGTCAGTTCCTCTCTGTCTTGATCGGCCACGGAATGGGCTGGCGCGGTTTATTCTTTGCCGCCGCCGCGACCCTATTCATTATCTTGCTGTTCAACTTCTTCCTGCTGCGCGAATCGCCGCGCGACATCGGAGGCGATGAGCCGCCGGCGAACCCCGCGAACCTGTTCGAAAAAGAAGGCGATGCCCCGCGCCCGGCAAATCTGAAAACGCTGCTGGCGCCGTTCTTCACGAGCCGCGTCTTCTTGATCGTGTGCCTGCTTTCGCTGGGCGTCACGCTCATTCGCGAAACCTTCAACCTGTGGACGCCCACTTACTTCACGCAGTTCGTCGGTTTCACGAACGCTGAAGCCGCGCAGCGCAGCGCATTATTTCCGTTGCTGGGCGGAGTGTCCGTACTGCTGGCAGGCTTCCTGGGCGACCATTTAGGCCGCGGAGGGCGCGCGAAGGTAATCCTGGTCGGGCTCGCGGCCACAACCATCACGCTCGCTTATCTCGCGTTTCTTCCGGCTGGCGGCTCGCGACTGTGGCCGGTCGTGCTGGTCGCATTAGTCGCGCTGCTTGTTCTGGGACCGTACTCTTATCTCGCCGGCGCGATCTCGTTGGATTTCGGCGGCAAGCAGGGGAGTGCGACCGCATCTGGGTTGATCGATGGGGTCGGGTACCTCGGCGGTGTGCTGGCCGGCAACAGCATTGCGAGTATCTCAGTCCGGTGGGGATGGCAGGGCGCGTTCCTATTCCTTGCCGTGGTGGCGGCAATGTCGAGCGTCGCGGCCGTGTTTTATCTGGTCTATCAACACCGGCTCGAGACTGCCCGGATACACTGAACAATCATGGACGTCATTCAAGAGATCTTTCGCATATTCGCAGAGCGCGGTGAGAGCGCCTACTTCGGTGAGCCCGTCTCGCAGCAGGAGCACGCACTCCAGGCTGCAGTGATGGCCCGGCAATCGGGCGCATCAAATGCTCTTTGTGTCGCGGCATTGCTGCATGATATGGGACACCTGATTCATGGTGAATCGGAAACTATCGCCGATGAAGGCATTGACGCCCGGCATGAGGCAGCCGGGCAGGCGTGGCTGTCGAAGTGGTTTGGACCGGAAGTCACCGAGCCGGTGCGTTTGCACGTGGATGCCAAGCGCTACCTGTGCCGCGTCGAGCCCGAGTATCTGGCGCAGTTATCGCCGGCGTCGGTGCAGAGCCTGGCGCTACAAGGCGGCCCGTTCAGTTTGGCTGAGGCGGAGAAATTCGAATCGAATGCGGTCTTCGCTGGCGCGGTCGAGCTGCGCCGGTGGGATGACGCCGCGAAGATCCCCGGAATGAAAACGTCGCCGCTGGAAGACTATCGCGACGCGCTCGGCGCGGCGCTGAGAGAATAACGCAAAAAGCCCAACCTTATGGGGTTGGGCTTTTCGTCTTGTTAAATTAACCGGGCGACTTCCTAGTCTCCCACACACTCGCGCGTGCAGTACAATCGGGGCTGAAGGGCTTAACTTCCGTGTTCGGGATGGGAACGGGTGGGACCCCCTCGCTAAGGTCACCCAGAACTTGGCCATGGGCGGGTTCGAGGACTTAGGCAACAATCCGCGACATACGCGCGGTGCCAACGAAAGTGCAACTCTCGAATCCGGAGCCATGAAAACTCTGGATTGAAGTATTTTGACGGGCCACTATTACAAGGGAATTACATTTATGTCAGAAGTAAATTTTATGGTCAAGCCGAACGAGCAATTAGTAACGGTAAGCTCAACGCATTACTGCGCTTACACATCCGTCCTATCAAACTGGTAGTCTTCCAGTGCTCTTATTAGACTATTCGTCTTGGGAGATCTCATCTTGGGGAAGGTTTCACGCTTATATGCATTCAGCGTTTATCCTGACCGAACTTCGCTACCCAGCTATGCCTCTGGTGAGACAACTGGAACACAAGAGGTTCGTTCACCCCGGTCCTCTCGTACTAAGGGCAAGCCCCCTCAAATCTCCTACGCCCACCACAGATAGGGACCGAACTGTCTCGCGACGTTCTGAACCCAGCTCACGTACCGCTTTAATAGGCGAACAGCCTAACCCGGGGGAGCTTCTACACCCCCAGGATGCGATGAGCCGACATCGAGGTGCCAAACCGGAGCGTCGATGTGAACTCTTGTCTCCGATCAGCCAGTTAGCCCCGGCGTACC
>JBBROU010000050.1:0-33739 GCA_038229055.1 Bryobacterales bacterium
AAACTTGAGACGGCGCGCGCCATCATCGAGCAGCGCGGCTACAAGGAAGCTCCGGTATCTACTCTTTTATGGAACGGGCAGCCGCCCTTGTTTGTCTTTCAAAAAGGCAACAACACCTTCGCGCAGCGCCATCATCTGCGCATCTGGCAGAGCAACGCCGTCCTTCAAAGCTTGCCGGTCTGGATCTGCTCGGCGACCCATGATATTGGCATCGATTTTTCGGAACAGAAAGAGACCTTTATCCACAGGATCGACCCGCGGATCGATTTGGAACGCGCCAAGGTCGCCAGCGATCTGTTGTTTACCGGGAAAGTCGCTTCGCTGGCGCTGGTGGGTCGGCCCGAAGCGCCCACTCACACCCAGAACGCCACCGGAGACACCATCGAAACCGACGGAAAGATGGTTGTCATTTTGTTCGCTTCCGAAACACCGAAGTGAATGGCTATCCTGTGTCTTGCGGGCGAGGCGATACGCGTTGAGTTTCGTCGCGATCTGCGCGCCCGTCGCGGCCAGCTCGATCCGCGCGGCCCCGAGGTTCACGCCGCCACATTTCTGCGCCGTCGCTTGATGATTCTGGACAGCGCGCTGGAGCAGGATTCAAACGAGCTGGCGCGCATTTTCATTCACGAGGTGTTTCACTTTACGTGGACTCGCCTGGGCAATCCGCTGCGCCGATCGTTCGAAAATATTTTGGAGTTGGAGTTGAATTCACGCGCGCGCGGTGAACTCGGCTGGTCCTCGGAATACCGGAAGAAACTGCTCGCGCTTGAAGACCCTACGCAGCGGACCCGCAAATGGCGTGAATACTGTTGCGAAAGCTTCTGCGATACGGCGGCGTTTCTTCTGGCTGAGTGCGGCGACAACGCCGAGTTCACTCTTTCGCAGCGTCACCGTGAGCGCCGTCGCGCCTGGTTTCGCGCCTCGGTGCTGCGTCAGTCAATCCCGGTATAATTAAGGCGAGGAGCGATTCGTGTCTGTATCCCAGGTATTGCGCGTAGCTGCAGCGGCTGCGTTGCTGGCGCTAGCGGCGTGTTCACCCAACCGGACGGTGAGTGCCCAATCGGTGCGGCCCAATAAAGATCGTCAGACGGCTCCCGATTTTGTGTTGAAGGATTCCCTCGGGACGCCAGTAAAGCTCTCCGATTTCAAAGGCAAGGTGGTGCTGCTCGATTTCTGGGCCACGTGGTGCGGGCCTTGCAAAATCGAGATCCCGTGGTTCATCGAGTTCGAGCGCAAAAATAAAGACAAAGGTCTGGTTGTGCTTGGCGTGTCGATGGATGAAGACGGCTGGACTTCGGTGAAGCCCTACGTCAAGGAGTTGGGCATCAACTACCGGATCATGGTGGGCGACAGCAAAATCGAACAGCAGTACGGCGGAATTGACGCGCTCCCGACCACCTTGCTGATCGATCGCGAAGGCAAAATCGCCTCCGTTCACGTTGGTGTCGCCAGTAAACAGGACTTTGAGGATGCAATTGAAAAACTTCTGCAGACGAACACTGCTTCACGGCAGCCTGGGCTTGTCCCTCCTGCCGCTTACGTTCGCGCCAACTAGTTTTGCGCAAACCGGTCCGGTACTCACCGTTACTCCGCCTTCGAAGCTGAAAGTGAAGCGCGGCGGCACGGCCACGCTGAAATTGGCGACATCGCTGAATGCGGGATTTCACGCCAACAGCAGCACGCCCTCGGAAAGCTATTTGATTCCGCTCAAACTCACATGGACGCCCGGAGTATTGGAGCCGGTCGACATCGATTATCCCAAGGGCCATCTTCAGAAGTATTCTTTTTCGGAAAAGCCGCTGTCCGTCATTACCGGTGCGATTGACATCTCGACCAAATTCAAAGCCGCGCCAGCCGCGCCAGCGGGTCCGGCCATGATGACCGGCAAGATTCGATTTCAGGCATGCAATGACAACGCTTGCTTCGCCCCCAAAACCGTCGAAGTAAAACTCACAGTTGACATAGAGTAGATCGGTCATTCTTAATCGGAACGTAATCGTTCCGTAACGATCCCCTTTGTAATCTGAATGGTTGCAAGCCTTAAATCCAACCATGAATTTACAAAGAGCGACGGCCTTAGCGGCCTTAAGTGTTGCCATGTGCCTTTCGGCACTGGCCCAAACCGATGTTGGCAGAATTGTAGGAACAGTCACCGATCCCGCGGGCGCGGTCGTTTCTGCTGCCAACATCGAAGTCAAGAACGAGAAAACCGGCGAAAAACGCAATATCCTGACCAATGACAGGGGTTACTATATCGTTACAAATCTAAATCCGGCGCCCTACTCCATCACGGCTAGTGGCGTCGGGCTTGGGCCTAACGAGACTCACGGTATCAACATTGGAGTAGGTCAGGAACGGCAGGTCGATATTACGATCTCGCCCGCCACTCTGGCGCAGCAGGTCAATGTGTCCGGTGGGGATTTGGCGGTAGTGGACACCAGTTCGGCGCGGATTGGAGCGAATGTCAGCGAGCGCGAAGTGGCTAGCCTGCCGTTGAACGGACGTCAACTTTCGCAGCTTTATTTGCTTGCCCCCGGTGCCCAGACGGCAGGCGGCGGAACATATGACAACATCCGCTTCAGCGGCCGCGCCAACCAGCAGAATGCGGTCCGCTTCGATGGAATTGAGGGTGGTTCCATCATTGACTCCTCTCCGGGGAATCTGAACGGGGAAACCTCGTCCGCCTTCCGGCTCCAGGCAAGTCTGGAAACGGTGCAGGAGTTTCGCGTGGACTCCAGCAACTACCCTGCGGAATACGGCACTGGGACCGGCGGCCAGATCAGCATCATCACCAAATCCGGTGGAAACGAAGTTCACGGCGGCCTCTTTGAATACGTTCGCAACGATGCATTCGACGCGCGGAATTTCTTCGATCGCGGCGGAGTGACTCCGCTGCGCCTGAACCAGTTTGGCGCGTCATTGGGCGGCCCGATCGTTCGCAACAAGGTGTTTGCGTTCGGGAGTTATGAAGGTTTGCTGCAGAGGGCCAGCGCTAATTTCATCGGCCAGGTTCCAAGCGCTTCTGCGCGGTTGCGCGCGGTACCGGGCATTCAACCCTTATTGGCTGCTTATCCGCTCGGTATTCAGCACACCGCCAACCCCGACTTCGATGTCGCCCAGTTAGTGGGCAGCAATAAAGTTGACGAACACTCAGGCAGCATTCGCCTCGATTACAAAATTAACGATACGTACACTTTCTATACCCGCTATTTCCGCGACCAGGGTACCTCCACCGCGCCTTTCGACGTAACGGGCAGCGCATTTCTCGCGACGGCAGCTCCCCAGAACGGAATCGTGAGTTTGCAGCGGATTCTGAGCCCTTCCGTTATCAACGAAACTAAATTCGGCTTCAACGGCGCGAAGACCCGGGCAAACGGGATTGCTCCTCAGGTGCCGGGCGTCGACTTATCGGCAGCCACTCTAGTGATTGGCGGATCGTCGGTTCTTTCCGGTATTGGCGGACAGGGAACGAGCGCCGGAATTGCCACCCCGAGCGGCTTGGTGCGCGCCAATAGCGCTACCAATGGCCGTGGCCAGCCGTATACGAATTACTCGCTTTCCGGCATCGATAACTTGAGCTGGGTCGATGGGAATCACAATTTCAAGTTCGGCTATGAAATGCGCGCCATCCGGCTCTACACCGATCGGTTGGGGGGCACTACTTACACCTTCAGCAACATCGCGGATTTTCTGGCGAACAAAACTAGCGCGGTCAGCGTCGTCGGCGACGTAAGTGCGCCCAGCCCCTACAACAATGGCGTGACCGGCAACCGCTTCGCGAAGGCGGAATGGTACATCGGGTATGCGCAGGACGAATGGAAGCTTCGGCCGAACCTGACCATGAGTTACGGTATGCGCTACGAGTATTACACTCCCTTGCGCGAAGCCAAGCACCGAGACGTGATCTTTAACATTGTCACTGGCCAGATCGATCCGCCCACCAAACAGTTTTTCAAGAGCTCCAAAACAAATTTCGGCCCGAGGCTGGCGTTCAGCTTTTCGCCGGAAAGATTCAACAAGACGGTATTTCGCATTGGCGCGGGATATTACTACGGGCCGGGCCAGGTTGAAGATGAGATCCAGCCGATCGAAAGCGATCGCGTGAACATCAGCCTTCCAGGCGGTACACCGTATCCCGTCAACCCGTCGGCGCTCATCAGGGGTTTCAACATCAACAATCCCAAGGCCGGTATTTCGCTGCGCGCCTATGCTCCGGGTTATACCATTCCCGAGAAGGTTCTTTCCTATACCGCATCCGTCCAGCAGCAATTGCCGTTTAGCTCTGTGTTGACCGTGGCCTATGTCGGGAGCCAGGGGCGCAATCTGTTCCTGCGCGGCATTGCCAACCTGATTACCGGGGTGAGCACGAATCCGAAGACTGGGGCGGCAATCGTAACTCGTCAGTTCGGCGCGCGTTTCGGCGAGATTGATTATAAGACGAGCGGCGGCACGGACAACTACAATTCGCTGCAGACGACCTTGAACCGTCGTTTCAGCCGCGGGCTCACCATCGCCGGACAGTGGACCTACGGGCACAGCATCGGGAACAGCGGCGGCTCGAATGAAGCACAGACGGCGGCGAGCCCGTACAACTTCGGCCTTGACCGCGGTAACAACGCATTCGACGTTCGTCATAGCGCCAACGTGACTGCTCTATATGAGCTTCCGATCGGTCGCGGACGTAAGTATGGCGATAGCATGAACCCCGTGGCCGACCTGCTGGTAGGCGGATGGGAACTCGGCGGCGTGTTCAATGGACGCACCGGTTTGCCGCTTGACCTTCGCGTGATTCGGAATGACGTCGTTTACCTGGATACTCGCGACGGCAGCATTGTCAACGCTCCGATTCTGGTGGGCGGCAAGCCCGTCACCGTAGCGGTCATCAACACTCCCGGCGGCGGCGCATCGCGTTCCGTCCGCAGACCCAATGTGGTGGCCGGCGTCGATCCGTTTCTCCACACCGGTGACAAACGGTTCTTCCTGAATCCCGCGGCTTTCTCGATTCCGGCCCCGGGCACCTTCGGAAACTATGGCAGAAATACGCTCCATGGCCCCGGGCTGTCTCAGTTCGATCTCACACTGCACAAGCGCTTCCCGGTGAACGAACGCATGAACTTCGAGTTTCGCGCCGAGGCTTACAACATCCTGAATCGCGCCAACTTCGCCAACCCCCCGATCACGCTGGCTAACAATCTCGGGACCGGCGCGAACCGCGTTCAGCCTGGGCAGCCTTTCTCGGGATCGTCATCGGGTGGAGGCTTCGGCATCATTACCTCGACGGTCGAACGCACCGTTGGGCTCGGGGCCTCGCGCCAGATTCAGATTTCGCTCCGGCTCAATTTCTAGCCCAGCCTGGAGAGCAGTTGCGCGGCCCCCGTTTGCCAGTTCAGACGAGTCTTGAATTCGTGGTGAGCGGACCGCGCAAGATCCTCATAGTTGTCGCATGAACAAATGCGGGCGCCGTAATCGTCGGCTCCCGCATTTGTCGTTAATAGGTATCCATTCACTCCATCGCGCACGATGGTGGGAATTCCGCCAACCGCCGGAGCCAAAACGGGAACGGCAAGTGAATTCGCCTCGCTCAGCACCGCCGGTGAACAGTCCGCGCGAGCCGGCAGCAGCAGGAAATGCGCGCGCGCCAGCTCGTCATAGATCCTGCGGCTTCCCGCGGCCGTTCCTTTATCGATGTAACCCAACCAGCGGACGTTCGCAGCGCGCGACGCCCCGGCATCCGGAGCGCATCCGATTACCGTCAACTCCGCGGATCGTCCAGCCCGGTTCAACTCTCGCATCACTGAGAGCGCCAGCGGTCCACCTTTGCGGCGCCACTCGACACCGATGAATAACAGACGGCGGATTCCGGCTGAACGTTTTTTTATCACGGCTTCGATTTCGGCGCTCGAGGGCCGCCAGGGAACATTTGCGCCGAACGGAATTACGGCGAGCTTCTCGGAAGCGGCGTGGTAATCGTCCTTGGCCGAGGCCGCGGCCCACTCCGAAGAATATATGGCCATCCGGCAGCGGTTCAATGCGAGCTGCTCGGCGGCATGGCCGTCGCGGGCGCTTTCCGGAGTTAAGCGGCTGAAGTTGTCGTAGAAATTCTCCATGCGCGCGAACGTCGCATCGGTCCAGATCACGATGGGCTTCTCGCATTCGAGATAGCTCACCGGAACGCTGCCGGGGCTCAGCACCACATCGCAAGGCGAGCGTTCAATATGGCGCGCAATCTGGCGGGCATAATCGCGCAGGATCACCGGCTCGCGGTGCCGCAGATAATTCTGACCGCGCAATCTATTCGTGAGCGCCTGCTTGGCTTTGAAGAAAGTTGCCGCGCGCTCCGCCAGAGGGCCGATGAAATCAATCTCGGCGCCTTGTGCCGCAAGCGCCTTCGCCATGAAGTAGGGTGTTCCCGACCAGTGCGCCACGGAGCGCGCATCGAAGGTCGTGACGAACCCGATCTTCACGCGTGTTTTAAGAACTGCTGAATCGCGCGCGTGGCCTGCCGGATCCGCTGCTCATTCTCTACAAACGCGAACCGCACGAATCCTTCACCCAGTGGACCGAAGCCAACTCCGGGGGAGACCGCGACCAGCGCCTCCTCCATCAGAATCTTGGCAAATTCCAGCGATCCGCCATCGCGATATTTCTCGGGCACGGGAGCCCACAGGAACATGGAGCCGCGCGGTGTATCGACGGGCCATCCGGCACGCTTCAAGCCAGATACCAGCACGTCGCGGCGGCGCTGATACGTGGCGCAGATCTTCTTGGTGTCTTCCTCACACTCGCGCAGCGCGATGATGGACGCGATCTGCACCGGCTGAAACACGCCGTAATCCAGATAGCTTTTGATGCGAGCCAGAGCGGCGATCATCTCGCGGTTGCCGAGGCAGAATCCCACGCGCCATCCGGCCATGTTGTAAGACTTCGAAAGTGAAAAAATTTCGACGGCGATCTCCTTGGCGCCATCCACCTGCAAGATACTGGGCGCCTGGTAACCGTCGAACCCGATATCCGCATATGCGAAATCGTGAATGATGTAAGTGCCGTGGTGCGCAGCCAGGCGCACGATGTCGCGGAAGAAATCCAGATCGACACACGTAGTAGTGGGATTGTGCGGAAATGAGATGAGAATCATCCTCGGTGGCTTACCGGTCTTGTACAAGTGTTCCAGGCGATTCAGGAATGTCGCGCTATCCGGCATCGGCAGCATGCAGGCTTCGCCTTCGGACATGATGACGCCGTATTGATGAATGGGATAAGCTGGGTTCGGCGAGACCACCACATCACCCGGTCCGATCGTCGCGAACAGCAGGTGCGCCAGCGCGTCCTTCGCCCCTATGGTGACGATCGCCTCGGTATCCGCATCCAGTTCCACCCCGTAGTTGTTCCGGTAGCGCTTCACGATCTCATCGCGAAGGTGCGGAATGCCCTTCGATTGCGAATACCGGTGATTGCGCGGATTGCGCACGGCCTCGATCAGCTTGTTCACCACGCGGCGCGGCGTGGCGCCATCCGGATTTCCCATCCCGAGATCGACGACATCCATCTGCCGTGCGCGTGCCTTCGCTTTCATTTCATTGATGACGCTGAAAACGTAAGGCGGCAGCTTCTGGATGCGATAGAAGTCTTGTTTGGTGGCGAGCATGAAACGTTATTTTACCCGTTCAGCGAACGCCTTAGCTCACCAGATCCGCGTGAACGATAAAACGTTTCGGAGCGGAGCCCACGTAATGAAACGGGTAGCAGGTGATCAGGTTGAGGACGGCATTCGAGGTGGGCTTAAGGCAGGCGGTATTGTCGGGACTGATAATGCTGATCGTATCCACGCGGTAACGATAGGCGCGCTCGTGCGTTTCCAGAACGATCTCGTCACCTTTCCTGATGTCCTTCAACAAGCGGAAATGCGTGTCGCGATGTCCGGCAATAATGCAGTTGCCGGTGTCGCCGGGCAAAGCCGTGCCGTGCATGTGCCCAGGGCCGCGCCGCAATGAACGATCGTCAGTGCCTTCGAGGACATAAAGCACGGCGGAAAGTCGCGGGATGGAAAGCTTGGCAACCGATTCGCCGGGCTGGATACGATTCGTTGCGGGAGGGGAAGCAGAATTGGGGAGTGGCGAGCTTGGAAGGGGATTCGAGTCGGCGGACACAGCCTCGGGGCTGCCGCCGTTGTTCCAGGATCCAGCGGCGTCGGTCTGTCCGGACCGGGAAGTCAAAAACTCGCGCACGCCGCTTACCGCGATATAACCCCCGATGGCGAGCATCAGCCACGCGATGATTGTAGCGAACCCTTTCATGTTCATAGATGCTGTGCAGCCTTGAAGTCAGGTTATAAAAAGTCGGGTTAAAAAAAAAGGAGCGCGCGAGTTATCGCGCACTCCCTTTGTTGCCGGTAACTATGAACTAGCGGACCGCGCGGCGAAGCATCAGGCCGGCGCCGGAGAGAACACCACCGCCGAGCAGCATACCCAGCCAGTCGGCTGCGGTGTGAGGCATCGTGTTAGTGTTGCCGGTGTTGCTGCTCGTATCGGGAGCGGTGTTCTGAGCAGTCGTGGTTGTAGTGTCCGTGGTCGAGGCGACCGGCGCGGTTTGCGTCGCCGTCGTATCGGTCGTCACGGCCGGCGCTGCGGTCGTAGTGCTAGCCACGCTCGTCGTTTCCGTCGTTTGGCTGGTCGGCTCGTACTTAGCTGCCACCGTGTAGGGTTCCATTTTTTCACGCTGGCGCGACTTCACGGCGTCAGGCAGCGGGAATTCGTAGCCGTAATTCTTCCCTTGGATCCAGATCTTGTCGAAATAATAATCGTTGCCGTAGTGATGCAAAATCACTTTGGTGTTCTCCGGGGTGTTGTTGTCCAGCGCCGGAATGGTCATTGTCGTGGTCTTCAGCTTCATGCCGTTGTCGGTGAAGATCTGAAGAATGCGGCTGCCGCCCGCTACGGAATCGAACTGGCGGATGACGTAGTGACCGGGTTGAAGGACGGTATCGTTTAGGGTGACTTGGTACGGAAGATCGACAATGACCTTATCGTACATAGGGCCCTGCGCTTTCATTGTGCCCGAGAGGGCGGCAAAACCGGCTATCATGACGCCGGCTGACGTCAAGAGTGTGTTGAGTTTCATCTGTATTCCCCTTTATTAAAAAGTTTGCAGCGCCTCAGGCGAAGCGCGGTTGCTTCCGAGCCTGGTCGCCTAGTTGCAACACGGGTTACGTTGCATTTGCCGTGCCAAACAGGCGATGAAGCAAGCAGAGGCGGGCACGGGAACTCCACCGGTAATGCAATGTACAATTGACCGAAGTTCGCAAAAAAGGTACAGTGAAAAGGTTCCGACACGCCCCGCGACGTCCCCATCGTCTAGTCTGGCCCAGGACACCGCCCTTTCACGGCGATAACAGGGGTTCGAATCCCCTTGGGGACGCCAAACCGGTGCCGAGCGGCGTTCTCTTTCATCTCCCGCCATAGTGCGATTTTATGACGAACTTACAGCGCAATACTCCGCGTTTTTGGTCTGCTTTTACAGCCGTTTTGGTGATCATTGTGTTTCCGGATGCCCCAGTCCTCGGCCAGGGGCCCTGGAACACCTACGCGCGTAATGCTCAACACAACGCAGTCTCGCCTGCAGCCTCGCAGTCCCTGGGCCGCATTCGATGGCAAACTCCTGTCGATTTGCAGCCGGCATATTCAGGGAATGAGCTGCTCATTCATTACGGCTCACCCCTCGTAACAGCGCTCAATACGGTGATCGTGCCGGTGAAGACTGCTTCAACCGGGAGTTTCCGTGTCGAGGCTCATAGCGGCACCGACGGTACGGTCAAATGGATTTTGCCGACCGACTATGTTCTGCCGCCTCACGACTGGACGCCGGTTTTCGGCCCCGCACTGACATCCAAGCCACGGCTCTATTTTCCAGGGGCGGGTGGAAGAGTTTACTTTCGCGATAATCCCAACAACACCGCCGGCGCTATCGGGCAGATCGCTTTCTACGGCCTGTCCAACTACCAAGCCAATCCGCAGGCTTACAACAGCAACGTCATGATCAACACGCCACTCACGACGGACCCTGCAGGCAATGTCTACTTCGGCTTCATGGTGACGGGCAGCACGCCTATCAATCTGCAGAGCGGTATTGCGCGCATCAGTTCGACGGGGCAGGGCTCCTGGATTTCCGTGACCACAGCCGCGGGCGACACCGCGATGACCAAAGTCGTGCACAACTGCGCCCCGGCCCTCAACCCCAACGGCGGAACTCTCTACATTGCGGTGAACAGCGGCAACGGCCTCGGACTGTCCGACCCGGGATATTTAGTGGCTCTTAACAGCACCACCCTCGCTCCGCTGGCTCGCGTACGTTTAAAGGACCCGGAGTCGGGCATGGATGCGGCTCTGCCGGATGACGGATCGGCGTCGCCCACGGTCGGCCCGGATGGCCACGTGTACTTCGGCGTGCTCGAAGCACCGTTCCCGGAAAACCATGATCGTGGCTGGCTCCTGCACTTCACCGCCGACCTCTCACAATCCCGGACTCCCGGGGCTTTCGGCTGGGACGACACGGCCGCGGTTGTACCGTCCTCCATGGTTCTCTCCTACACCGGCTCCTCGCGCTACCTCCTGATGACCAAGTACAACAATTACGCCAATGCCGGGGGCGACGGGCAGAACAGAATTGCAATCGTGGATCCGGGCGCTACTGAGATCGATCCGATCACCGGCGTTACCGTGATGAACGCAGTAATGTCGATCGTCGGCCCCACACCGAATCCTCCCTTGCCCGGCGTCAAGGAGTGGTGCATCAACTCGGCGGCGGTGGATCCGGCGACCAAATCCGTTCTGGCGAATAACGAGGACGGCACTTTGTACCGTTGGGATCTGACCAGCAACACTCTATCGCAGAAGATAGTGCTTACTGCGGGCTTGGGCGAGGCGTACACACCCACTGTAATCGGCGTGGACGGTACCGTCTACGCCATCAACAACGCGATTCTATTTGCCGTCGGGAATTAAGAGCGCAATTAAACGTTGGCGGCTGCGAGCTTTTGCTCGCGCACGTCGAGATAACGCTGGCGGCTTTCGAGGATAGCTTTGCGTGCCTCGCGCGGGCCGCCCCAACCCTTCATTTCCGTGACTTTGCCCTCAAGCTCTTTGTAGATCGTGAAAAAGTGCTCGATTTCGCGCTTTACGTGGGAGAAGATCTGGTCCATGGTGTGAATCTGGTCATAGCGCGGATTTCTCGTCGGCACGGCCAAAACCTTCTGGTCGCGTTCGTCATTGTCCACCATGTTCAGTATGCCGACCGGCCGCACTTCGATCATTACGCCCGGATAGCTCGGCTGCTGCACCAACACTAAAACATCCATCGGATCGTTGTCGTCGGCCAGCGTGCCGGGTATGAAGCCGTAGTCACCGGGGTAGTGCAGGGGAGAGTACAAGGCGCGGTCGAGACGGAACACGCCTAAATTTCCGTCGTACTCGTATTTGTTGGCGGACTGCTGGGGAATTTCGACGATCATCCGGACGATCTCGGGACATTCCGCTCCCGGATCGATGTCGTATAACATGGGTGGCACTTGCCTAGGTTATCAGATGCGATTGGTTCTCAAAATCGCTTTTTTCAGGCGGGTATTCCACCGAGATAAGCGTAAGACCTTTAGCCGGAGCCGTGGTCGCGGCGGCCTTACCGGGGAAGCCGGGGCTCAGAATACGCTCCATATCGGCTGCCAGAAAATTGCCCTTGCCGGCTTCGAGAAGAACACCCACCAGGTTGCGAACCATGTGCTTTAGAAAGCCGCTTCCGCGCACGCGGTAGATGAGCCGGTCGCTTTCCTTTTCCACATTCGAAGAGAAGATGCGCCGCACTTTACTTCGCCCCTCATCGTCGCTTTCATCGGAAGCGGCGAAGGCCGAAAAATCGTGTTCTCCGGCCAGCAGCCACGCAACCTCCTGCATTTCTAGCAAGCCCAGCGGGTAGGGATGGTGATGGACGTAGCGATACTCGAAAGGCGGGCAAACCTCGGCGCGCCAGATTCTGTATTCGTACGTCTTGGCGACGGCATCGAAGCGCGGATGAAAATCGGCGCGAGTTTCATCCACCGAGAGAATGCGGATCGAAGCCGGGAGCAGGCGGTTCATCGCCTTTTTCAGATTGGCGACGGGAATCGGATTCTCCAACCAGAACGCGGCGACCTGGGCCAGCGCATGCACACCGGCATCGGTGCGTCCGGAACCTGCGACGGCAACCGGACGGTGTTCGATCTGCTCCAGGACGGCTTCAATGACGCCCTGAATCGTCGGCAGGCTGGGTTGCGATTGCCAACCGCGGAAATCCGTTCCGTCATATGCCACCATTACGCGAATACGTCGAGCCATGGAAAATCCGGCGCGATTAAATCTGCCGCGAGCCGGGCTTCACAGCCGGGGAACCCCCGGCGCACATCGGGCAAGCCCTCGCCTCGAACGTCTTGACGTCAAGTGTCGCCAGAGCGACGCGCGGGATACCAAGCTCGGCCTTGCCGTTGCTACGGTCGACGATTGATCCGGCGGCGATCGGGTTGGCTCCCAGTTCGCGCAGAACTTCAATCACTTCGCGCGTGCTCCCGCCGGTGGTGATCACGTCTTCCACTACCACGGCAGTCTGACCGGGTTCCACCGTGAAGCCGCGACGCAGAGTCATTCTGGCGGAAGCGTCGCGCTCCGTGAAGATGAATGGAGTTCCGAGAGCACGCGCAACTTCGTGACCGATAATCAGACCGCCGATAGCTGGTGAGACGACAAGACCGATCGGCTGCGAGTTCGTCAAAACGGTTAATGCCCCCGCCAGTTCGCGTCCCAAGCGCTCCGCATGTCGTGGATACTGTAAAACGCGGGCGCATTGCAGATAAGACTCGCTGTGAAGTCCGCTGGTCAGCCGGAAGTGTCCATGTAAGTAAGCACCGGTGTTTTCAAAGGTACTCAAGACCTCGGAGGCTTGCAGGGGCACGATCGCTTACTATACCATTGAAGATTCAAACCGATTAGTTTTAGATTTCCCGAACCGCCCGTAGTTTATCTGCGTAGATTACTGCTTAGAGACGAACCTTATGCGCCGTTTTCAATCCCCTGTAGCACTGCTTTGCACGTTGTTAACAATAACTTCCGTTGCTGGGGCCCAGGTGCCTCAAGCCTCGATTTCATCCGTCGAGATCACGCGGCCGACGGGCCGGTTCTCGAGTATTACGCGCCCCTATCGCCCGAGCGAAATCGGTCCGATTAACGTCGCGAACACTAATCGGCTGGATGCTTTGCTGAAAGCCGGCAATCTTTACCTTTCTTTACAAGATGCCATTGCACTGGCGCTAGAGAACAATCTCGACGTTGAGACGCAGCGATACGGGGCCGTGATCGCGCAGACGAACCTGGAGCGCGCGAAATCGGGCGGAGCGCTTCGCGGAGTTACGCCGACGGTAGAGAACGGGCCCAGCAGCGCGGCCGCCGGCAGCGTGAACAATAACGGTGTCCAGGGCAGCGCGTCGTCCGTTGCGTCGTCCGCTGGAAACAACCAAGGCGTTCTGGTCCAGCAGACCGGCTCAGTTATCCCGAATCTCGATCCCGCGATTCAAGGCATTCTGCGATTTGGGCATACCTCCACACCCCAGACCAACGTGATCGTAACCGGCACCACGGCGCTGGTCCAGAGTCTTGACGTGGGGCAGTTGCAGCTAACGCAGGGTTTCCTTACCGGCACCAGCTACAGCTTCGGCTATAGCGACGTAAAACGGCAGACGAACATCTATAGTGACTTGTTCAATCCGAATCGCACTGGAAGCTTATCGCTGAACGTGACGCAGCACCTGCTGCAGGGCTTCGGGATCTCTGTCAACAACCGAATCATCCGGCAGGCGAAGAACAATATCGAATCCGCGGACCTGCAATTCAAGCAGCAGTTGATCGCCACGACGACGGCGATCATGAATCTCTATTGGGATCTGGTGAGCTTCAACGACGACGTGAAAGCCAAGCAACAGTCGCTCGCCTATAACCAGAAGCTGTACAGCGACAACAAAAAGCAAGTCGAGATCGGCACTATGGCGCCCATTGAGATCGTGCGCGCCGAAGCTGCCGTGGCGAGCTCCGAGCAGGATCTGATCCTCTCCGAAACACGCGTCCTGCAGCAGGAGACCATCATCAAGAATTACGTCAGCCGGAATGGAGTTGCGAGCCCTTCGGTTGCCGACGCGCACATCATCCCAACCGATCGTATCCGTATTCCAGATCAGGAAGAAGTTCAACCCCTTCAGGACCTGGCGGCGATGGCGTTGCGGGCCCGGCCGGACCTCTCGCAGCGGCGCATTGGCATCGAGAACAATCGCATCAACCTGAAGGGTTCGCGCAGCCAGTTGTTGCCCACGTTGGATGCGTTTGCAAGCTTGTCGAATAATGCCTTGGCCGGTAGCCCGAACACCCTGCCCATTCCTCCCGGCATCGCTAACCTCGGCGGCTTGTTGAACGGTGGCAACGGCCGCGCCACCAACGGCTATTTCTTGGGCGGGTATAGCACCCTTTTCTCGCAGCTGTTCCGGCGCAATTTCCCGGATTATGCTATCGGACTGCAGCTGAACGTCCCACTCCGCAACCGCGCCGCGCAGGCCGACTATGTTTTGGATCAGATCACGGTGCGGCAATCCGAACTAGCGCTGGTGCAGGCGGAAAATCAAGTGCGCGTAGAGGTTCAGAACGCCGTGATCGGCTTGCGGCAGTCGCGCGCCACCTATCAGGCTGCTCTGAAGAACCGCGTGCTGCAGGAACAGACTCTGGATGCCGAACAGAAAAAGCTGCAGTTGGGCGCTTCGACCATCTTCCAGGTCATCCTGGTGCAGCGCGATCTGGCTACCGCCCAGGCCAACGAAGTGGCCGCGCTGTCCAACTACAGTAAAGCGCGGGTCGAGATGGAGCGCTCTACCGGACAGACGTTAGCCAATCACAACATCTCGATCTCGGACGCCTACAACGGGAAGGTTGCCACTCCTCCGGCAACTCTGCCGCAATAGCCAACTTTTTCACGGTCTTACCTTTTTACGCCGCTTCCCGGTCCTGAATTGAAATCTCAGAGCGGGAACGGCGTTTCTTTTTGGCACAGATGTATTATCAAAAAGCGCAAATCCCCATGATTGTGGGAGTTTTGCGGTTTGGCGACGCGATTGCTTCCGAGAATGCGTGATTCAACAACACACAGGCTCAAGGCAGACTCTTGAAATCCGCGCTGTCTCCCTCTCAAAAGTAACCCTGCGATAACCCCCTCTACTTTTCTGCTTACAACCCCAAAAGAGTCATCCTTGAGCCTGGATTTCTCGTCTTAATCGGACGGCTGGCGATTCGCCAGCAGCATTTCACGCCCGGTCAAATACAAAACCACAATCAGAATCGCGAACGGAATCAGCGAAAGCGCGTCCGAGTTCGGTCCGTTCAAGAAGGGATTGTTCGCCAGCGACCAGTCGTTGATGCGCCGGTCGACGTGCGCCAGCACGCCCGCCATGAACGCGATGATGATGCCCGCAATCGCCCCGCCGGCGATGTACCCGGACGCCATCAGTACCCCCGGGCTGCGATCGCCTTCCGCCGTGAGCTCCTCCTCGGTGAGATTCTTGTGCTTCAGTTTACGGCGCAATGAGAAATCGACCAGCCACCGCACCAGGCCGCCGAAAAGAATCGGACTCGATGTTGAAAGCGGCAGGTATACACCCACGGCGAAGGCCAGCGAAGGAATGCCGCACATCTCCAGCGTGAGCGAAATCATAACGCCGAGCAGAACTAAGCCCCAGGGAAGCTGACGGCTAAGAATTCCCTTGATGATGTACGACATCAGCGTGGCTTTGGGCGCGTCGAACTTGGTGACGGGCGAGCCATCGGGCCGCATGCGGTGGGTGCCGTTGATGCCGGGGTCGACCAGGTAGATGGGCACTCCCTGCGCGTCCACCAGATAGCGGCCGGCCGGGCCGCCGCCTTGGTCCAGCTTGTGCCAGATCCGGTACGAGTTGGAATCGGATGCCGCCTGCGGACCCTGCAGTTTCTCGCTCCCTTCAATCCCCGAAGTGGCCCGCAATTCAGGCGTGAAGTTGTGCTGCATCTTGTAGACCGGTTTGCCCGCGGCGTCGAAGAGGTAATCGCCGTTGACGCTATAATTGCCGGGCTCGGGCGGACGGATCGTATCCGCGTACGGAGTCAAAGGTCCGGAAGCGGGCGGCACTGCGGCCGCATCCTTCACCGGTTCGAACGTCACGCGCGGCACGTAAATGGTCGCAGCGTCATTCAGCTTGAGCAGAATGGGTCCCAGCGCAAGGGCCGAGGCCAGCGCTCCCACCAGAATTGCGATCTGTTGCAGGCGCGGCGTCGATCCTACCAGAAACCCGGTTTTCAAATCCTGCGAAGTAGTGCCGCCGTTCGAGGCGGCGATGCAGACAATCCCGCCGACCGAAAGCGCGGTCACGAAATACGTCGGCCCGGTCCAGCCGAGTGCCAGAAAAATCAGGCATGTCAGCAGAAGCGTGGCCACCGTCATCCCGGAAATGGGGTTCGAGGAGGAGCCGATTTCGCCGGTGAGGCGCGACGAGACGGTGACGAAAAGAAAGCCGAACAGAACGATCATCAGAGCACCGAGGAAGTTCATGTTCAACGAGCGAAACAGCATGATGGAAGCCAGCAGGGCGATGATGCCGCCCAGCACGAACTTCATCGAGAGGTCCTGGTCGGTGCGGAGCAGCGACGCACGGCTCGCCTTCGTGCTGCTGAAATCGCGCAGGCCTTCTTTGATGCCACGCCATATGGTGGGCATTGATCGAAACAGGCTGATGATGCCGCCCGCCGCCACCGCGCCGGCTCCGATATAGAGGATGTACGCGCCGCGAATCTGGTTCGGGCTCATGTCGCGGATCGGGACGGTGCCGGGAGCGAGTGGCGTCCCGAGCAGGCCGCCGAAGAACTTGATCGCCGGGATCAGAACCAGGTACGCGAGCACGCCGCCGGCGCACATAATCGAAGCGATCCGAGGCCCGATAATATAACCGACGCCCAGCAGTTCCGGCGAGATCTCGGCGGAGATGGAGCCGGCGGCAAAAGGCGCGCCGAAGACTTTCTCCGGAACGTCCTTCCAGCCTTTGAAAGCAACGTTCAGCGCTTTGTAGACCAAGCCGATCCCGAAGCCGGTGAAGATGGTGCGCGCCCCGGTTTGCGGAGCCGCGATGGAATCCGCGCTCATCTGCGCGGCACGCTGCGATTCTTCCGACGCGCCCGCTTTCAGCACTTCCGCGCAGGCCGTTCCTTCCGGATATTTCAACGTCAAGTGCTGATCCACGATCATGGCGCGGCGCAGGGGAATCATCATCAGAATTCCGAGAAGGCCGCCCATAATCGCGACCAGCATGACGTTGGCGATCTGGAGGTCGAAGCCGAGGATCATGATGGCGGGCATGGTCACGCCGACGCCGAAGGCGATCGATTCGCCCGCGGAACCGGCCGTCTGCACGATGTTGTTTTCGAGGATGGTGGCGTTGCGTAACCCGAGTTTCGAGAGCAAACGGAACAGGGTGATCGAAATGACCGCCACCGGGATGGACGCACTGACCGTGAGGCCGACCTTCAGCACCAGGTACAGCGACGAAGCACCGAATATGATGCCCAGCAGCGTGCCCATAATCAGCGGCAGCGGCGTGAGCTCGCGCAGCGTTACACTGGCCGGAATGTAAGGCCGGAATGCGACCGGCGCGGAGGGGGGCTGCTCCTCCGCTTCCGACATGCTCTGGGACCGCAAAACCTCGGACTCTGTGCTCATGGTTTGGCTCCGTCTTGATGTGATTATTCAACACTCGCGACGCACATGGCGAGGACTACGTTACCGGACCCGGGTTAAATGGCGAGAGCGCGTTCTGCAGGCCCCAGTGCTCGGCCCACGTTTTTTTTCGCCCGCTCGCGACTTCAAGGATGAAACGGAAGATTTCCCAGCCGACATCTTGAATGGTCGCGTGCCCCGTGGCGATGCGCCCCGCGTCGATGTCGATCAGGTCCGGCCACTTCTCAGCAAGGGCCGTTCGCGATGAAACTTTGATAACTGGAACCAGCGCAAGCCCGTACGGTGTCCCCTCTCCGGTGGTGAAGACGTGCATGTTCATGGACGCTAGCTGTTGCGTGCCGCAGATGAAATCGCTCGCCGGAGTGGCCGCAAAGACCAGACCTTTCGCGGTCACCCTTTCGCCGTGGGTGGCCACCGCGCGAATGGCCGAGCTGCCGGCCTTCACCACCGAGCCGAGCGCCTTCTCGACAATGTTCGCAAGTCCTCCGCGCTTGTTCCCCGGAGTGGTGTTGGCGCTGCGGTCGGCTTGGCCGAGCGCTAGGTAATCGTCATACCAAAGCATTTCGCGGATCAACGCGCGGGCGACGTCTTCATTCGCGGCGCGCGGCGTGAGCAGGTGAATGGCGTCGCGCACTTCCGTCACTTCGGAAAATAAAACGGTGGCGCCCGTGCGCACCAGAAGGTCGGCGGCGAGGCCTACGGCCGGATTGCAGGTTACACCCGAGAACGCATCGCTGCCTCCGCACTGCAGGCCGACGATGAGCTGCGAGGCCGGTATCGACTCCCGGCGGCGGCGGTCGAGTGCTTCGAGCCGCTTCTCGGCAGCGCGCAGAATCACGGCAACGGTCTCGGCAAAGCCGCGCTGATCCTGCAGGCGGATCACGTTGTCCTCACCGAAAATTGGCAGGCCGTTCGCTCTCTCGCTCCCAAACAGCCGTTCAGGCTGCAGTTTCTCGCAACCCAGGCTCACGATCAGCGGCCGCGTTCCGATGTTCGGGTGCAGACTGATGTGCCGCAGTGTGCGGATCGGAATCGCGGCGCCGGGAGCTTCAATGGCAACGCCACATCCATAAGAATGGGTAATCGCGATGACATCGTCCACGTTCGCGTACCGAGGCAGCAGTTCGGCTTTGATCCGGCGCACCGCGTAATCGACCGTTGGCGCGACGCACTGCACCGTGGTGGTGATGCCCAGGATATTCTTCGTGCCGGCGCTGCCATCGGCATTGCGAAAGCCGTCGAAGGTGTAGCCCTCCAGCGGTTCTTCGGCGACGGGAACGTCCGTGGCTAGGGACAGGGAATCGAGGGCCGGGGCCGCGGGCGTCGACAGCATGTCTTCGCGTACCCAGGAGCCGATTGGAATGGCCCGGTTGGCGTAGCCGATTGTTTGACCGTAGCGCAGCACAGGCTGGCCGTCCGCCATATCTTGCAATGCGATTTTGTGAGATTGCGGAATGCGCTCGCGCGCGGCGCCCGAGTAAACCCCGTCGGGACTGACCACAATTGCCACATTATCGCGAGGATTTACGCGGATATAGAGGGGCGCCAAAATGTATTGTATAAGCTGGGCGTAAACTAAGTGTGAGATGAAGGTTTTCGCGCCGCCCTTACCATGAGCGGGCTGAGTATCCGGCGCAACGCGCCCACGGCAATCGAACTCTCCGACGAGATCGCGCATCAGATTGGCATTGAGTCGGTGCAGGCCCTGGCATTCGGCCCCCGCGGCGGAATCGAAATTGGCGGCATTCTGCTCGCTTCATCCTGGGGCGTATCGACGAATATCGACGATTTCCGATCGATCCCATGCGAACACTTCTTCGGGCCGTCGTATCGATTGTCGGACCACGATATGGAGGTTTGGCGCGAAACCGTCGGCCTGCACGCGCCCGGGCCGATGCGCATCATCGGTTACTGGCGTAGCGCGATCGCCGATACCACGGCGCCCGACACCCAGGACCGCCAGCTCTTGGATGAACTGGTTCCCGAGGTATCCATTTTCATTTCGGTCCGGCCCATGATTGACGGCGCGTGCCGCGGGGCCCTGTACCTGTTTGAACGCGGGGCCGGGGACTGGGTGGCTCATCCGCTGTTCGATTTGCCGACCCAGCCCGGCGCCGCCAGACAAGCCGAGGACGAGCCCAAGCGCACCCCGTTGCGGGTGTTTCCAGCGCAGGGGCCCAAGCGCATGCCGGCACTGCCGCCGGGAAAGGTACTGAACCGCTTGCGGCGCAAGTGGAAACGCTACGTCGGTGCCGCCGTTGCCGCCGTTGCCGCGTCGATTCTGATTTTGGCCGGATTCGCCATGTGGCACGCAATTGCACCCCGCTTCGGAGAACCGGCATTGGATGCCTCCAAGCTGGGGTTGGAGGTCGCGGTACAGCAAGCCGGCACTCTGCGGATCACCTGGGACCACTTGGCTCTCGGCGGCGCCAACCATGGCGTGCTGCTGATTCGCGATGGCCAGCGCGAGCGATCGATCGCGCTGGATCAGGCTCAACTCGAAACCGGATTCGTGGTGTACACCCCGGCGTCGGACGATGTCTCTCTTCGGTTGACGGTCGGGGATCGAAATATTTTCAGCACGGCGCGCGTAATCGATAATTCCCCGAAGGCGGCGCGAACTCCGACCGGTTCGGCCACCGTGCGGGTGATTGTGCCACGGAAGTCGGCCAGCATCGGCGGACCACGGCCATGGCCGGCAGCGACGGACGACGCGGGCGTTCCGGTTGCGACGGCACCCGCGGTACCGCGGTCACAGGAGGTCGCGCCACCGGCGGCAGTGGGTTCCGAGCTGGGACCGCCCCAGCCCGCGGTCGATCTGGCGGAAGCGCCCAGCATCGTTCCGCCACGGCCCTTGACGAAGGTGATGCCTCCCGTGCGCCTTGCCGGGCTCCCGATTGTGAACGGGCCCGAGCAAATCAATGTTCGGCTGGCGATCGACGAGAGTGGGCGGGTGACGTCCGTTAGTGAGATCAAACAAGCTCGTCCCGCGAATCGATTTCTGTTGGCCCAGGCATTAACGGCGGCGAAATCGTGGACGTTCGCGGCGGCGCGGCGCGATGGGCATCCCGTGCCCAGCGACTACGTCGTGACCTTCAGTTTCGGCCCAAGTAAATAGTCCGGGTATAAGCTGGTGGCTTGCTGAAACTTCGCGCCATCGCCAAGAGCTATGCGGGTGTGCGCGCCCTGCAAGGCATTGATTTCGACTTGGCCGCTGGCGAGGTGCATGCGCTGGCGGGCGAGAATGGCGCGGGCAAGTCGACACTCATCAAAATACTGACCGGCGCTGTCCCGCACGATTCCGGCACCATCCATCTGCGGCACGTTCTCGTCGAGCACAATACGCCCCACCGGGCGCGCGCATTGGGGATCGCGGCAATCTATCAGCAGCCGGCGCTCTTCCCGGAACTTACGGTGGCAGAGAACATTGCGTTATTCGATGAGCCGGCAACGGCGTTGCATCGCGTCGATTGGAAAGGGCGCCGTGCGCGCGCTCGCGAACTTCTCGCTGAGATCGAGGCCGAGATCTCCCCCGACGAAGAAGTCGCGAATTTGAGTTTGGCGCAGCAGCAGCTCGTTGAAATTGCCAAGGCGCTAGGCGCCCGTGCGCGTGTTTTGATTCTGGATGAGCCCACGGCCGCCTTGACCGAACGCGAGGCGCGGAACCTGTTCCGAATTGTCGGCGCGATGAAGGCGAAGGGCGTCGGCCTGATCTACATCTCGCATCGGCTTCCGGAGCTCTTCGCCCTGGCTGACCGCGTGACCATCCTCCGGGACGGGCGGCATGTGATCACGCGGCCGATGCAGGGCCTGGATGAAAGTGAACTTGTGCGGCTGATGGTGGGTCGTGAGCTGACCGCCGTATACCCGCCGCATACCGCCAAGCCTGGCGACATCGCGCTTGAAGCGGTGCGGGCCGGGTGCCGCGCCACTGGCGTGCATGAGGTAAGCTTTCAGCTTCGCGCGGGCCAGATTCTGGGGCTCTCGGGATTGGTCGGTTCCAAGCGCACCGAGCTTGCCCAGATGTTGTTCGGATTAAATCCGGCGGACTCCGGCGAGATTTGCGTGCGTGGGTCCGCAGTCAAAATCAACACTCCGGCGCAGGCCATCGCTCTCGGATTGGGGCATGTTCCGGAAGACCGGAGGCGTCACGGCGTGGTGCTTCCCATGTCCATCGCGTCGAACACAACGCTGGCAAGCTTGGGTGCCGTGTCGCGCGGCGCGTTCCTGCAGTTTGCGCGCGAAAGGAAGTTGGCGCAGCAGTGGCGCGAGCGCCTGGCGATCAAGTCCGCGTCCATCGCCGCGCCGGTAGAGAGTTTATCCGGCGGAAATCAACAAAAAGTTTCGCTGGCGCGCTGGCTCGCGACCCATCCGTCGATTCTGATTCTGGATGAACCGACCCAGGGGATTGACGTGGGCGCCAAAGCGGAGATCCACCGGCTGATTGCGGAATTGGCGGCGGGCGGAATGGCCATTCTGCTGATTTCTTCCGATCTGCCGGAAATTCTCGGCATGAGCGATCGTGTCGCCGTTATGCGCCACGGGACCATCGCCGCGGTCATGGATCGCGCCGCAGCTACGCAGCAAAACATCTTAGAGATCGCGCTGGGCAAGGACGCGGCCGCTTGAAGCGCGACTTCGCCGTGCTCATCGCATTGGCGCTGCTGCTCATCTTTATCGCGTTTGCCGCGCCGTCATTCTTCTCTCCTGCGAACTTGCGCGATATCCTGCTCGCGAATCTGGCTGTGCTGATTGTCGCCATCGGGATGACGCTGGTGATCGTGCTGGGTCAAATCGATATTTCGATCGGCGCCCAGTTTGCGGTTTGCAGCGTGCTCGCCGGGTTGCTGGCCAAAGCCGGCTGCCCGGCTTGGCTGCTCATGCTGCTACTGCTGGCCGCGGGAACAGCGCTCGGGTCGCTGAACGGACTCCTCGTCGCGAATTTCCGGTTGCCCTCCATAGTCGTTACGCTCGCGGCGATGGCCGTGCTGCGCGATTCCCTGCGATGGGCCACAGGCGGCAAATGGGTTCAGGATCTGCCCGCCAGCTTTCAATGGTTCGGATTTTCGCAGCGCGGGGGGCAATGGTTGCTGGCCTTGATGACGGCCGCGATTGTCGCAAGCTGCGCTTACGCGGCGCGGCATTTAGCTGCCGGCCGAATGATCTTCGCGACCGGTTCCGATGCGGAGTCGGCGCGACTGGCGGGCATTCCGACGGTGCGCGTGGTGTTCTGTGTCTTCGCGTTCATGGGCGCGCTCACAGCGCTGGCGGCGCTGCTGAATGCGGTCCGCTTCCCGGAAGTCCCCGGAAATTCCGGCGCGGGATTGGAGCTGAAAGCCATCGCGGCGGTGGTGGTCGGCGGCACGTCAATTACCGGCGGCCGAGGTTCGCTCGCAGGGAGCATGCTCGGCGTAGCGTTGCTCGCCGTCATCGGCCCGATGCTGACGTTCCTCGGCGTAAACGCTTATTGGGAACAGGCGATCCAGGGTGCGATCATTCTGGTCGCCGTCGGCGGCACCATGTCGTCGAGGAAGCGCGCCTGATGCGCACCGAAAAAATCCTCTCGCTCATCTTGCTGGCGGAACTTGCTATTTTTGCGGCCATTGCGCCTAACTTCGCGACGCTCGCGAATGCGTTCGAGATCACGCGGCTGGCGGTTGAACTGGGTGTGCTGGCGCTGGCCTTGACGCCGATCATCATCACGGGCGGCATCGACTTATCCGTGGGCTCGATGATGGGTCTGGCGGCAGTAGTCTTCGGCGCACTCTGGCGCGACGCCCATCTTCCGGTGTTCGCCGCGGCTCTGCTGGCACTCGCCACTGGAACGCTCGGCGGTGCGCTGAACGCCTTGCTAATCACGCGGCTCCGCACGCCGCCGTTAATTGTAACTCTGGGAACTTACTCGTTGTTCCGCGGCATGGCTCACGGTCTAACTTCGGGAATTACTAACTACTCCGGATTCCCGGCGAGCTTTTTGTATACCGGGCAAGGATACCTGCTCGGCTTCTTCCCCCCTCAGTTATTCCTGCTGATCGCAGCCGCCGTCGCCTGGTACCTGCTGCTGCATCGCACCGTCTACGGACGCGCGTTCTATGCCATTGGCTTTTCGCCCGAAGGCGTCAGGTACGCGGGAATCCCGGTGGCGCGCCGGTTGGGGCTCCTCTATGTGCTCGCCGGTATTTCCGCCAGCGCGGCGGCACTCATCTATGTCGCGCATTTAGGACAAGCGAAATCGGATGCCGGCACGGGTTATGAACTGATGGCCATCACGGCGGTCGTGCTCGGCGGCACGTCGATATTTGGAGGACGCGGCACCATCCCCGGCACGCTGCTGGGTCTGTTCGCGATCAGCATCCTGCAGAACGGTCTGCGCCTCGCCGCGCTCCCCGCGGAACTCTCCGGCATCCTCACCGGGGGCCTGCTCATCGTTACAATGAGCATCGACCGCTTTTATGCAACCCGCCCGCACGCTCCGCCCGCGGCCTCCCGCCAACTCGAAGAGGCCACAGTGAAGAATTCGCAAGTCGCCGTTTTGTGCGCCGTGATTGTCGCGTCGGCGCTGCTGATCTGCGGCAGCAACTGGTATCTGGCGCGGAGCCTGCGCGGCGAACCCCATGCCGCCAGCGCGGCCGCAACGCACGCGCCCGTGATCGGCATGATGCCCAAAGCCAAGGGCGACCCATATTTCGTTAGCTGCCGCTTGGGAGCCGAAGAAGCCGCGCGCGAACATGGCGATGAGCTCATTTGGGATGGCCCGACGGATCTCGACCCCGCCAAGCAAAACGAAGTGGTCGAAGGCTGGATCTCGCGCGGCGTGGACGCGATCGCCGTCAGTGTGGAGAACCAAGCCGCGATTTCAACCGTGCTGCGTAAGGCCCGCGCGCGCGGCATTCGCGTAATCACATGGGATGCCGACGCCGCGCCCGACGCCCGCGACTTCTTCATCAATCAAGCGACGCCGCAAGGGATCGGCGAGACGCTGACCGACGAGGCGGCGCGTTTGCTGGGCGGAAGCGGAGACTTCGCCATCGTAACGGCCTCGCTCAGCGCCGCCAATCAGAACGAATGGATCGGCTTCATCAAGCAGCGGCTCGCGCAGAAATATCCGAATCTGCACTTAGCGGCGATTCGCCCCAGCGACGGTGACCGCGACCGCGCTTTCCAGGAAACTCAGACGCTGCTGAAGGTGTATCCGCAAGTGAAACTGGTGATGGGCATAGCCGCGCCCGCTGTTCCCGGCATTGCCGAAGCGGTGCGCCAGTCGGAGCGCACCGACGTCAAAGTGATCGGCCTATCCCTGCCGAACCTGTGCAAGCCTTACGTGCATTCCGGCGTGGTGCAATCCATCGTGCTGTGGAATACGCGCGACCTCGGATACCTCACGGTCACCGTCGCCGATGCGTTCAGCCGTGGCAATTTAAAAGCGGGCGCCGCGAGCATCCACGCCGGACGGCTCGGGCGGATTCAGATAGACGGAGCCCAAGTGCGCCTCGGTGCCCCGTTCATCTTCAACAAGGCGAATATCGATCAGTTCAACTTCTAAAAGCGCGGTGCCTCGGCTGAAAAAGAAAGGGAAGTCAGTCATGGCTGTAAACGTGAACGACAAAATCAAGAAGCTGAGCCCCGCGCAGCGCAAGAAGGTAGAGGCGCGCGCCGCTGAGCTCATCGCCCAGGAAATGTCCCTGCGGGAGCTGCGCAAAGCGCGAAAATAAAGGCGGACCCACCGCGTCCTCCCTGCACGATTTAGACCTTGAAACGATTCTAGGATGGAGCTGGCAATATCGATCGGTTCAACTTCTAGAATCTCGGCACGTCGGCCAAGCGGTTCACGTTTTGGAAGGGAACCATCCAGCCGGGATACTCTGGCGGAAGCGCGCTGGCTTCGTCGAGCTTGGCGATCTCATCGGCAGTGAGTTGCAGATTGGCCGCGGCCAGGTTTTGATCTAGTTGGTCGAGGCGCTTGGCTCCAATAATCACCGATGTGACGAAAGGCTTGGCGAGAACCCACGCAAGGGCGACGGTAGCGACGCCGGTGCCGCGCGCTTCGGCTATGGGGCGAAGGACATCCAGCACACGCCAGGCGCGCTCTTTATCGACGATAGGAAAGTCAAAGCCGGAGCGACGCGAGTTATCGGGTTTCTGATTTTCGCGCGAGAACTTGCCTGAAAGCAGGCCGCCGGCGAGAGGGCTCCAAACCAGAAGCCCGGTGCCCTGGTCTTTTAACAGCGGCACGATCTCGCGCTCGAGATCGCGGCCGGCGATGGAGTAATAGGCCTGAAGAGTGTCGATTTTCGCGAGATTCTTCGCATCGGAAATGCCGAGCGCTTTCATGATCTGCCAAGCGTACCAGTTGGAACAGCCGATGTAGCGGACCTTTCCCTGGGAAACCAGAGTGTCGAGCGCGCGGAGTGTCTCTTCCACCGGAGTAACCGAGTCGGCACCGTGAATCTGGTAGAGATCGATGTAATCGGTTTGCAAACGTCCGAGCGAAGCATCGACGGCGTCCATCAGGTGACCGCGCGAGGCGCCCACGTCGTTGCGCCCAGGTCCGGTGCGGCCGAACGCTTTGGTGGCGATAACAATGTCCTTGCGGGCAATGCCGAGATTCTTGATTGCCCGCGCGAGCGTCTGTTCAGACTGGCCGTTGCTGTAGACGTCCGCGGTGTCGACGAAGTTGACACCCGCGTCGAATGAAGCTTTCAGGAGTTGATCGGCGAGGTCTTGTTCAACGCCCGCGATCGCCTTCCACATGCCTTCCCCAGAGGAGAAGGTCATGGTGCCTAAACAAATTTCAGAAACGAGGAGCCCGGTGTGGCCGAGGGTGTTGTACTTCATGCTCCCAGTGAGATGCGACAGCGGCACCGGACGATTCGAGCCCTACATGTTGTAGAAAAACTCTTCGTACACAATCTTCCCGTCATGCACTTTGTAGACCGCCACTTCTTCCATGGTATGCCGTTTGGCCTCGGGCTTGAAGGTGACGTCCATTTTGAAAGTCACTGCGAAGTGGGATCCAGCGACAATCGGCCCTTCCACTTTGACCGAGTGAACCTCGTGATTAGCGGTCCACCATTCACCCTTAGCCTTCACCGCGGCGAGGCCCTTCGCCTCACGCGATCCTCCCGGAGGCGCACCGGCTTCCATGCTAACGATATCGTGCGCGTAAAGGGCATCCGTGGCTTCGGCGAACTTGCCTTGCGAACACAATTTAACTAGTTGGTCCGCGACTTCTTGAGTAGTCATATCGATCTCCTGGCGTTTTTTCGTTCAGTAAAAAGCTATCACAGGAGAGCGGGAGGCTGGGTGAATCCTTGATGAATTTGGAGTGTCATCTCTTCGACGCGGTGCGATTCTATTCACTCGCTCGGCCCACCATCCTCGAGCCAAACGGTAACCCGATGCATTACGTTGAGATCGGTAGCATCCTGAAGTATTTTCGGCGGAAGGAAACGTCGCAGACGGACAGACTCCTTAAGCTCGGGAACGCCCTGGGCTTCCGCGGCGCGGACAATTCGAGCATGAAACTCGTCGCGCGAAGCTTGGTCGTGCGAGAAACCGCTCGCGATGTTGAACTGCTTCAGTAAATCGCGCGCCAGCTCATACAGAGCTGGAATATCCAGCCTTGATCCGAGAATATTGCGAACGGCGTTGTCCAGTTTTGCGAGGAAATCCTCATGTTTCGCGAGCTCATATTTGATAAATTCGAACTGACGAGTATCTACAGGAGCGTCCCTCGGTTCATCTTGGGTCAGGAAGACAACTGGCTTTCCCTTCTCGTATGCGATCCCGAGTTCAAAGAAAACGTTCGCGTTGTTGCCTGTGATATCTGCGATCAGAAACGTCGCCTCTGAAATTTGGTCGGAGATCTTTTTCAGCAACTCCTTTGTGAGCACATTGCTGTCGCCGCGTTCTACTCGAATCCTATACTTCTCTTCGAGATATTTTTTCAAATATAGGAAGAAAAAGTTCAATTCGGGGCGGAATGGAATGACCACGAAGCACAGCGTCTCCCGCAATGATTTAGGCGCTCCGTTGCAGCGTCAGGGCCTTCGTCTCAGCCCTCACGTGGTCGGCCAAACGAGGAAGATTTTCAGGGTCGTAGGTAATGTACTGAAGACCGGCGAGGTCGCTAGGAAGATTGTAGGCGGAGTTGATATTGAATAACAGGATTGTCGGTTTTCGAAGCGCATGAGCAAACCCGACCTCGAACAGCACATTCGGGTCTTGACGGCTGACGTCGGCAAGGATCAAATCAGCTTGGCGAATAATGCCGAGAATATCGGACGTCATCTCGGCCCCGGGACGGACAGCGCCACGATACTGAACCACTCTGAACCCAGCCTCTTCAAGCGTCCTTTGAACAGTATCCTGGACGCGCCGCCCCTCGGGGTCGAACGGCGCAATCACGAACACTTTGGGCGGCTGCATGCCTCAGTTTACCGCCAATCCCTTAGGAGTCAGTCGGTCAAATCGGAATCGGCCGCGCCAGCCGCACGATTTCGAAGTTCTCCGGATTCAGCCTCCGCGCTTGCAGCTGTTCTACACACGCTTCCACCGTATCCCCCAGCGCCTCAATCCGCCGTAACGGCAATGTCTGCGGCGTGTAGATTTCGAGAGCGATCCACTTACCCGCCAGCGCGATGCCGTCGCGAAGACTCAAGCGCTCGGGCGCTTCCCCGATGAACTTCGAGGGATCGAGAGTCTTCAAAACTTGCGCAGTTCCTCGACCAACGCTGCCAGTCCTTTGCGGCGATAGAGATCCGCCAGGCGCTGCTCCTCCGGCGAGGGCGCGATGACTCGCAGCAGGCGCGAACTTTCCAGCGACTCGCGCTTGGGCACCCACACCTTGCCGTCGGCAAACTCAACTTGGCTGACGAACCCGGTCATTCCTTGAATGGGGACAGGCCGTCCGGGGCCCCGCGAAAATTTCAGCGACGTGTCCTGCAATAGACGCGCCGTCTGGCCCGAAGGCAGGAACAGATCGTCTTCCGAACCGGGCACGGAACCCGCCAGAAACTCGCGGCCTTCACGATCTTTCACCAACCATCCGATCTCGACGTACCGCACCGCTCGTGATGAACGATTCAGCACATTGATGCGCGGCGCGCGCGCTTCATTGCCCGCAATCTCAGCCCAACCATCAACCGGAGACACAGGTGAATCCGGGATCTGCAGAAACGCAAACTGCGCCACGTGATCCGGACGCGCCACGGCGCTGGTCGAGCGGCCCTTCGGCGCAAGCTGCACATCCAGGCGCGGGCGCTCGGCTTGACGCGTCAAACTCTCCAGCATCTCCTGCTGCAAACCGGGCTGCCCGCGGCTCTGCAGCACCTGTTTGAAGTACTTACGATCGCGCTGCGCTTCCATCTCCCAAAACGTCATGGAGCGCCGCGAGTTCAGCCTGTTCGGGCCATAAAATCCGAGGTCCTCGAAGAGAACTCCATCAAGGCTGACTTCCACCAACTGTGGATTGTTCGATTGCAAGGGACGCAAGAGTTGAACATCGATGCGCACCGGGAACGCGTCGCCCGGCGCCACGTCGATACTGGGCGCCGCCACCGAAGCCTTGCCGCCCGGCGTGAAATCCTGAGCCAGCAGCAGCAGCGTCACACCGCGCACGCGGCGCGGTCCCGTGTTGCGCAGCGTCACCGCCATGTGCAGGTCGATCACCAGCGCGCCGCCTCGCGCCGTGGTGTGGGATTCGCCGTAATTCGCCGTCAGTAACGATAAAGGCGAGTCGCCGGGGAGCTTGAACTTCACCGACGTGTTGGGATCGAGCGAGTTGGTGTCCTGCGCCGGCAAAGCGCCGGTTCCCGCCACCAATGCCGCGACCAAAACCGCCTTATTGCAGATAGACAGCATTGACTGTGACGTAGCCGGTTTCTTCATCGACATAGCGAGCCCCCACTTGGCCCTTTGCTCCAACCGAATAAACAACGTCCTTGCCGCGGCTGTTCAACACGCTGCGCAACTGGCTGCCCTCGCTGACCGAGATGCCTCGGCCGCTCGTCTGCACAGTCAAGGGCTCGACAACGTGCGGATTCACCGCCGGATAATCCAGCCACAGCCCCGCCGCGATCAGGATCGTCAGACTCGCCAGCGCGGCAACCAGGCGAGGCCCGGCGGCGCCAATACCCGCCCGGTGAGCTACGCATTCGCCTGCCGCCAGTCCCAGCCGGATGTTGGCACGCATCTCGGCCGCGATCTGCTGCCATGCGAGCGCGTCAACGGACTCGGAAACTTGGGCGCGCAGCGAGGAGTAAGCTACCACCGTGTTCTGGCATTCGCCGCACGCTTCCACATGCCGGCCCACACGACGCCGCGTGAGCCAGCCCAGATCATTACCGGCGAAAAGCGCGAGTTGTTCTTCCGAAGGGTGCGGCATTACTAACGTTTCCTCTTGGCTGCGAACTTCCGAAACTTAATCCGCGCGTTGGCGATGTGCGACCGCACCGTGGCTTTGCTGCAATCGAGGCGGCGCGCCACTTCTTCCGCGGGCAGGTCCTCCAGATCGCGGAGCACCAGGGCCGTCCGTTCGCGCGTGGTTAGCGTCCGCAAACCGGCTTCCAAATAGTCGCAGCGCTCGCTGCGCAACAGGATTTCTTCGGGCGTATCGCCGTGGCTGTCAGGCGCATGGTCGATTTCGCAAAACGAAACACGCCCATGCCGCCGCAAAAAGTCGAGCGCGGTATTTGTGGCGATGCGGGAAAGCCAATGCGCGGCTTTCAACTCATCCTTTAACTGATCCTGACGCTGCAAAGCCTTGATGAATGCTTCCTGGGTCAGGTCCTGCGCATCGGCCACATTGCCCACAATCCGGTAAATTTGCAGGAAAATCCGGCGCAAGTTCTCGGAAACAAAGCGGTCCTGCTGCTCCCGCGCAAGAACCGTCGGCTCGATGGCGTCGCTCATCGCATAGTTCACCGCGATTCCCAGATTTGCGTTCCCCATTTCACCCTGTAACAAAGGATGACGAGCGAACCGTCCAAACGTGGAACTCGACTTTCAGCGTTACTCTTAAAGTATATGAGACCAGTCGCCGTCGTCGGCGCGGGGAAGACCCCGTTCGGAGCTTTTGCGGATCGCGATCTCCGGTCCCTGGCCGTGGAAGCGGGCCAGAAGTGCTTCCGCAACGGCAACGTGCAGCCGGATCAAGTCGATGCCTTTTTTCTGGGCAATTTCGCGGGGCCGTCCTTCACCGGGCAGAACCATTTGGCGCCATTTGTGTCGACCGCTCTGGGAATGACAGGCATTCCGTCGACGCGGATCGAAGCCGCGTGCGCCTCCAGCGGCTCGGCTTTTTTCCATGCGGTTCAAGGAGTTGCGGCGGGTTTGTACGACGTGGTTATGGTGGTCGGCGTCGAAAAAATGACCTCGCGGCCCACCCCGCGCGTGACGGAAATCCTAGCCGCCGCGGGCGATTGCACCGGCGAGATTTTCTGCGGCTCCACCTTCCCTTCGCTCTTCGCGATGATCGCCAAGCGGCACATGCGCGACTTCGGCACCAAGCGCGAGCACCTCGCCGCCGTCGCCGTGAAGAATCACGAGAATGGCGCGCTCAATCCGGACGCGCACATGCGCAAGACCATCACCCTGGAGCAGGCGATGGCGGGCAAGCCGATTGCCGATCCGCTCAATCTTTATGACTGTTCGTTGATCAGCGACGGTGCCGCCGCGGTGATCGTCGCGTCGCTTGAACAGGCGCGCGATTTCACCGATAAACCCGTCCGCATCCTCGGGATCGCCCAGGCTTCAGACTACGTCGCGCTCGATCAGAAGCCCGACATCACTACTTTTCCGGCGGTGCGCGCAGCCTCGCGAAAGGCCTACGAAGCGGCGGGGCTCGGGGCGAAGGACATTGAGTTCGCCGAGCTTCACGATTGCTTTACCATTGCCGAAATCGTGGCGATGGAAGATCTCGGGTTTGTCGAACGCGGGCAGGGCGGCTTCTATTCGGCGGCAGGCCAGACGCGGCGAACGGGCGAGAAGCCCATCAATGCGAGTGGCGGTCTGAAATCGAAAGGACATCCGGTGGGCGCGACCGGCGTGGCCCAGATCTGCGACGTCATCCAGCAAATCCGGTGCGAAGCGGGCGAGCGACAGTTGGTGCGCCATTCGCTCGGGCTCGCGCAAAATCTGGGTGGATCGGGCGCGTCGTGCGTCGTCAGCATCCTGGGGAGAAATTGATGCGAGCGGGGACGGTTTACACCGAGACCACGGTCTACCTCGCGCCGGAACGCTTCCAGGCCGATGTTCCGTATCAGGTCGCGATTGTGAGTCTGGACGCCGGCGGTCGCCTTACGGCGCGGATTCAGGGCCACGCCGTGGCCATTGAAGATCGCGTGACTGAAATCGCATCGAGCGACGGGATTCCGCGCTTCCGGAAATCTTCGTGAAGTTAGCGCGAAGGATGGAGCGGATCGCGGTCGAATCCGCGTTTGAAGTGCTGGTGCGTGCGCGGGCGCTCGAGGCGCGAGGCCACAGCATCGTTCACCTGGAGATCGGAGAGCCCGATTTCCCAACGCCGCGCCACATTGTCGAGGCCGCCAAACAAGCGCTCGACGAGGGGTGGACGCATTACGGTCCGACGCAAGGCTTGCCCGAGCTGCGCGAGGCCATCGGCGCGTATGTTTCGCGCACGCGGTCAATTCGCGTCGGCCCGGAGCACGTATCGGTGGTGCCGGGCGGCAAGCCCATCATCTTCTTCCCGATGATCGCGCTGCTCGAGCCGGGCGATGAAGTGATCTATCCCAATCCGGGTTTTCCGATTTACGAATCGATGATCAACTTTCTGGGCGCGGTGCCGGTGCCGATTCCGCTCCTCGAAGAACGCGGGTTCTCATTCGATCTCGATCTGTTGCGTGACAGCATCACGGATCGCACCAAGCTGCTGATCCTGAATTCTCCGCAGAATCCCACTGGCGGCGTAATTCCGGAAGCGGACATCCGCGCCATTGCGGACATGGTGCGCGAGCGCGACCTCATGGTGCTCTCGGATGAGATCTACTCGCGCATTTACTATACCGTCGAGCCGCCTTTCTCGATTGCATCGCTGCCGGGGATGCTGGAAAAGACGATCATCCTCGACGGGTTTTCGAAATCGTACGCGATGACCGGATGGCGCATGGGTTATGGCGTAATGCCGGAATGGCTGATCGATGCGGTGAACAAGCTGATGGTGAATTCCAATTCGTGCACCGCAAGCTTCACGCAAAGGGCCGGCATCGCGGCGCTGAACGGGCCGCAGGACGAAGTTGAAAAAATGGTGGCGGAGTTTCACCGCCGGCGCGACTCGTTCTGCGCCGGGCTCAACACCATCCCGGGCATTCACTGCGCACTGCCCGGCGGCGCTTTTTACGCGTTCGCGAATGTGAAAGGCCTCGGGCTGCCCTCGAAGGAACTGGCCGACCATCTGCTTTACGATGGCGGCGTGTCGTGTCTCAACGGTGGCGCCTTCGGCGAGCATGGCGAAGGGTACATCCGCTTCAGCTATGCAAATTCTTTCGAGAATTTGCAAGAGGCGGTGCGGCGCATTCGCGCCAGCGTCGCGCGGCTCAACGCTATGCAATCTCAAAGGTAATGTTGCCGGATCGCCTGTTTTCTCCTAGTCTGCAAGTTTGGAAGTGCAATTCACGTCCGACGTTGAAAAGAAGCTCAACGACCTCGCTGCGCAGACTGGACGAGGGGCGAATGAGGTCCTGCACGACGCCTTGGCCGGTTACTTCGAGGAACTGGTGCCGGGTGATGAGGTTGAAGCCCGCTTCCGTGAAAAGAGCACTTCCGCGCGTCGCTAACCGTGCGCACTAGTCCCGACCCCGAACAGAGCTGCGGAATCGCCCTCGTTACGGTCTCGGGCAAGTCGTCCCGCATGCTCGCCGATCAGCTTTGCGATCGCTACCAGATCATCGTCACGCCGATCGTCCACCCC
>JBBROU010000051.1:0-33589 GCA_038229055.1 Bryobacterales bacterium
CTGCCGGAAGTAGGCGAGAACAGAGAAACTTTGGGCTTGGGCGGCGCAAGGCCCATATCCAGGCTGAAGATGGTGCCGGGGCCGCTCCCACCCGTTAGCGCGGCACCATAAATTTTCCCGTCTGAGCCTTGAACAAGTGCGCACTGGCATGACCCTTGCCCGTCGTTCATCTGATACAGAACATGAAACTGATTGGTTTTCAGATTGAATGCGTAAAGAACGGTGGGACTCGTCCGGGTGCCACCATACAAGTTACCGTCACTCGCGAGAATGAGAGCGTTCGGGAAGACCACGCCAGCTTTCGGGAAGTTGTACAGCGTCGTAATTTGACCTCCGGGGACATATTTGTAGAGCATTCCCCTCAAATTTGTCCCGCCATTCGCGAAAGTTCCGTAGATCGCTCCACTTGGAGACATGATCAAAGGCGCTGGAACGCCGCCGAGCCAATACGACGGGAACTCCGCGAGTTTTGTGTAATTTCCACCCGAATCAATCTTGAAAAACCATGCGATTGTGGAAGTGTTATCAACAGTCGCAATTCCATAGAAGCTTCCGTCCTTCGCCTCGACCAGATTGCTGCCATCCCATGGCACGCCCTCAGTTGAATCATTAAAGGTATGAAGATTGGTAATATTGCCCAGGAGATCGACCTTAACAAAGTCTGCCATTAAGGGAGCGGGTCTTACCACATGAAAGAGGTGACCGTCGGGCGAGGGAATTGCAGGCGTGGATAGATAAGGTTCGCCAAAGGAGCCCGTCGGATAGACGTTCACGGAGTTTCCGCTGAGAGGCATTGAGAAGTATTGATAATTGAATCCTCCCTGATCGTATAGGCCCCACCCGAAGAACTGCCCGTTCATGACCTGTAAACCACCATATGCGGCAAAGTGGGCTGGAAATTGATGAACTATGCCAAATGTTCCCGCGCTGTCGATTCTAAAAATAGCGCCGCTGAATCCTGAGGATGTGTTCGTTCCGGTTCCGTAGAACGTCCCGCGGGAAATTTCGGTTAGCGATGAGGGATAGCCGCCATCCAGCCCGAAAGTATAAAGCAGGCTGAACTTAGGGGCTGTCTGGGCATTGCAAGCCCCCGCCGCAAAGAGTGTGGCTGAGACGCAAAAGGCTGTTTTGAAAATATGCATAAAGATTCCGGTAAGAACTGAACTCTACTGACAAGCTGAATACACGAGAATGCCGCCCCCGGGTATGAGGCTCGAAGTCGACGTAAAAGCCTTAGAAACAGGTACGTAGATTTTCCCGTTCACGGTGGTCGGCTCCGCGAACGCAGCCATTCGCCACGTGGCAGGCAGATTCGTGCCAAGAAGTCCTGTGCAATTCGCCGCGTTGCTGCTGGAGATGGCCGGAGTGAAAATGTTGGTCAGAGCCAATGAGGTACTCGTAATCGTGTAGCCATAAACGCCACCATTCCCTGTGCTAGCATCTGCAACAACCTGCGAAAGCGCTGAATGGGAAGTGGACGACGCGCTCTGCAGGGTCGGCTTAACGGAGAGGGGTCCGAAGATCGAGTCGCTCCCGGTATTCGCAAAGAAACCTTTGCCGCAGATACTATCGACCGCCTCGCCGATCTCCAGCGTTATAAAGCTATTGGTATCCTGAGCGGTTGACGGATAACCGTAGCGACGAATTCGCCAGGAGTCGATACCGGTAGGAACGACTACGTAGACGCTGAATTTACTGCCCATCTTGATATCGAACTGGAATCCCTGGCCCTGCCCGGGCTGTGCCGGGGTGAAGTCAAAGTTTTCGCAAGAGCCCGCCCTGGCACTAGGAACGATGAGCAACGGCGCGGTGATGAGCAGGCGGAATATGGAGGTGCAAACGAATTTTTTGGCGCGAGGCACAGGGCACTCCTAAGTTAGAGAGGAAAAGCGATTCATTGTACGACGTAAGGCGACTGAAATACTACCGTCAGATACCTTCGCTCTTGCGGAGCCGCTCCCACGCACCCTTGTAGTTCTCAGAATTGCCGGTAGCGATGCTGCGGCGCTGCAAAGCGCGACAAAGCGCGACGGCTGCAATCACCAGCGCCAAGGCGCGGAACATGAAAGAATGGTATGCGAATTCGATGCGGCGCGCCCTCGGTGTGTTGAGCCTCTGCCTTTTGTGTGCGGTCGCGGCGTCGAGTCCGATCTCATTCACCGATATTGCTTCCAAAGCGGGCCTAACTGCCGCCAATGTGTCGGGCGATGAGTTGAAGAAGCGATACATTCTCGAGATGAACGGAAGCGGAGTGGCCTTCATCGACTACGACCATGACGGGTACGTGGATCTCTTCGTAGTTAACGGCACGCGCATCCACCGAGCTTCCAAAGATAGCGCGCCGACAAGCCACTTATACCGGAACAACGGGAACGGCACTTTCAGCGATGTGACCCAATCCGCGGGCGTGCAGTTCTCAGGCTGGGGACAGGGTGCCTGCGTCGGCGATTACGACAATGATGGGTATGACGATCTGTTCGTCACTTACTACGGCAAAAACCGGCTGTATCACAACAACGGCAACGGGTCATTTACTGAAGTCGGGGAGCGAGCCGGAGTTGCCGGGGCGAATGGCCGCTGGAACTCCGGTTGTGCGTTCGTCGACTATGATCGCAACGGCAAGCTCGATCTGTTCGTCGCTAACTACGTCGATCTTGGCGTGAACTTTTCGAATGTCCCGCCGGCTGGCTCGGGCCAGTTCTGCAGTTACAAAGGGATCCCGATTGCCTGCGGGCCGAGAGGCCTCAAAACCGCTCCGAATTATCTGTTTCGCAACAACGGAGACGGCTCGTTCACCGACGTTAGCGAAGCCTCCGGTATTCGTATTACCGAGGGGCATTACGCCCTCGGCGTCCTGACACTGGATTACGACAACGATGGCTGGCCGGACATTTACGTTGCCTGCGATTCAGCCGCCAGTATTCTGTATCACAACAACCGCGACGGCACCTTCACCGACAGGGGCCTTTCCGCGGGCGTGGCTTTCAACGAGGACGGCGAATCGCAGGCCGGCATGGGCGTCGCCGCGGCGGATTATGACCATGACGGATTTCTGGACATCGTGAAAACCAACTTCTCCGATGACAGTCCGAATCTGTTTCATAACAACGGCAAGGGAGGTTTCTCCGAGGTCGTCTTCCAGGCGGGACTGGGCCGCCAGCGCAGCGGTCTAGGTTGGGGCGCCCTCTTCGCGGATTTCGACAATGACGGCTGGGCCGATATCTTGCTCGTCAACGGGCACCTTGCATCGGAAATTGACAAGGCCGGCAGCGATTCACATTACCTTCAGCCGAAACTGCTCTACCGCAATCTGCGCAACGGACAGTTTCAGGACATCTCCGCGGCAAGCGGTATCAACGGAGCCGGCCTGAAGTCGAGTCGCGGCGCCGCCACCGGCGATATCTTCAACAACGGTCAGCTTACCGTGGCCGTGAACGAAATGGGCGACCGTCCGTCTCTTCTGGTTCGCAATAAACCGTGGACCGGCCATTGGCTTGGCGTGGTTACCCGTGGCGCCAATTCGAACCGGGACGGCATCGGCGCCCGCCTCGAACTGCAATGCGGCGCGCTACGCCAGATCGATGAGGTTCGCAGCGGCGGCAGTTACCTTTCGCAAAACGATCTCCGGGTGCACTTCGGCCTCGGCGATTGCGCCACCGTTGAGCGGCTCGCGGTTTCATGGCCCAGCGGGCACAAGGATGAATGGCGGAATATTCCCGTCGACCGATATATCGAGGTCAATGAGTCATCGGCGACATGGAGCCGCTTTCGCTCCTGGAGATAAGAGTAAGAGTGACAAAACTGTGAGTCCGGCACAGATTTTCAATTCATGCCCCTTCTGAGACCGGTCGCGTGGGAGAGGAGACCCACCGCCTGTTTGCGCCAACAAGGTAGCGCCAACAACGAGCCTTGCCGTCCTTAAGTCGAGGCCATCATATGCTCGACATTCAAAGCCGCTGCCGGCACGCGATAGCGCGCCACCGCGGCTTCATCGAGCGCGACACCGAGCCCAGGTCCGTTGGGGACGGCAACCATCCCATCCTGGTTCACTTCGATCCGCTCGCGCGTAGTTTCCCAGCGCAGTGGAGATCGGCTCGTGGAGAATTCCAGCAACTCGGGCGTCCAGTGATTCGCCAAAAAATGCAAGTTCGCTGCAATCTCGATATTCGTTTTGTAGCCGTGCGGAATCACTCGCTTACCGCGTTTGCGAGCCGCTTCGGAAATCTTCAGCATCCCCGTAAAACCGCCGACGCTGGTGATGTCCGGCTGGCAGATAGCCGCGCCGTTGTCCATCGCGTTCACAAATTCGTCTACGTGCGTCAGCCCCAGATCGCCAACGCCGAGCGGAATGCCGGCTTCGGCCATGCGGGCATGGCCTTCGATGTCATCAAGCGGCAGTGGCGCTTCAAGAAACAAGATGCCGGTTTCCTTGAAAATCGGGATGAGCCGCATGCCCTCTTCGGCCGTCTTGTAGGAGAGCGCGGCATCGATAATCATTCCGCGATTCGGCCCCAGCGCTTTGCGAGCCGCGCGCAGAAGCTTCCCCGTCACGTCAACATCGTCCATCCACCACGGGTCAGCCGCGAATTTCACATTTCGAAGCCGCAGCCGCTGGATAGCGTCTTCCACCTGCTGCGCCACGCCGTCTTCGGTGCGCGCCATCGGGTAGATCGTTCCGTATGCTTCCGCATAGTCGCGCTTCTTGCCCCCAAGTAACTCGCACACCGCGCGGCCCGCAATCTTGCCGGCAATGTCCCAAAGCGCGATATCGACACCGCCGATGGCGTGCATCATCAGCCCGCGCCTGCCGACATAGCATGTGGAGTCGTACATCAGATCCCATAACTCTCGCGGGTTACTCGGATCTCTACCGACCAGCAACTCACGCAATCCCCAGGCCTTGTTGTGAGCCGGCTTGGCGTATACGATTGCCTGGATCGCATCGCTGAGCGACTCCACCTCGCCAATGCCGGTTATGCCTTCATCGGTATGCACCCGAATGATGCAATCGTCATACGAGCCGTCGAAGAGACCTATGTTGGAATCTTCCACGCGAGTGTGAATTGCTTCAATGTCTGTGATTTTCATGCTAGCCGCGCTGGAATCCTTCTATTCTGTTCCAGGCGCACCACCGACTTTTACCAACTTTGCCTGGATCGTGGAAGAATCTGCAATCCCGGGCTCGGCTGTTTAATTTTCTTCCGGGAAAGCTGGGCACTGCAGTAAGCCGATGTCGGCCTGATCTGCCTGGGGGGTCGAACCGGTGATCTGACGAAACAGCGCGCAAAAGTGGCTCACGTTCTTGAATCCGAGCGTGTACGCGGCATCCTTCGTCGAACAATGCTTCACGTGCATCAATCGCCGCGCTTTGTATATGAGCAGGCTGTTGTAGTAACTGTGGGGGCTGATCCCGGCCGAGTTCTTAAAGAGTGGAATGAAGCGAGACGGGCTTACCCCTACGTCGTTGCAAAGCCCGGATAAGCGGAACGCGCCCTTGCCGTGCGAGTTCATGTACTCCACCGCGCGATGCATGTGCACCCACGCCAGTTGCGGAGGCATGCTCAGCCTGACGGGAACAATGGCATCTATCGGCCAGACCCGCAGCAACTGCACCAGAATTTGCCGCGTGAGCCCTTCAGCCACAATGGCATAACCGCGGCGCTGTTCCTGAATCTCGTCGATCAGATCAGCACTCAGCCGCAAGACTTCCGAATCCCGTATCTTCCCGGAGAAACTAAGATCGTAGGAGTTGCCGTAAGGCAGTGTCATCGCATCCCATACGCTTCGAAACATCTCCGGCCGCAGAATCAGCGTCAGGCCTTCGGTCCGCACATCCTGAAGTCCAAAGCGGCAGCGATGGACTTCGCCCGGATTCACAACGAGAATCTCTCCAGCCTCTACCACCACCGTATGATCGTCGCGAATAACTTCGATTGCTCCCGAAAGACACATCAGGATGCAGTACTCGGCATGGGTATGGGTCAACGCTTCGTACTGATAAATGCTGTAACCGAAGTGATGCAACCCTAGGGCAAGGTCCGGCCTCAGCCAAATACGGCTCTGGAGCGACCTCGATTTGTTGACGCTCAGAATGGTAGCGATCTCCCTTTGCCTCTACCATAAGCCAATCGCGAGTGCAAGACAAGCGCGCGCCCTAGTGGCCGGCAATTGTGATGCCGCCGTCAACCACCAAAGAGGCTCCGGTAATGAACGACGCCGCATCCGAGATAAGGAACAGTGCCGCTTCGGCGACATCGCGCGGCCTTCCCACTCGGCCGAGCGGGTGAGTCTTCGCAATCGCTCGAAGCGTCTCTTCGCGGTCGTCCACCTGGGACAGCCAAGGTTCCCAGATCGGCGTCTCGATATAACCGGGGCAGATCGCGTTCACGCGCACACCCTGCGGCCCGTGGTCGAGTGCCATAGCTCGCGTCAGTCCCATCATGCCCGCCTTGGATGCGTCGTAGGCTGCGCATTGCGGCCACGAAACCATGGCATGAACCGATGAGATATTGACGATCGCCCCGCCGCCTCGCATCTGGGCGATGGCATATTTCGAACACAGGAATACTCCGCGAAGATTCACTCCCATTTGGCGGTCCCACTGCCCGGACGAAAGATCCGCGACCGACCCGCTCACTTCGATCCCCGCGTTGTTGATCAGATAGTCGAGCGCGCCGAGCTCACGCACCGTCTGTTCGACGGAGCTGCGCACCTGCTCCTCGATGGACACGTCCGCCTCGATCGCGATCGCCCTGCCGGTCGCGCGCAATTTGCCGGCCAGCGCGCGTGCTTCCGGCCCATTGATATCGACGAGAGCGACGGAAATTCCCGCCTCAATCAAGCGCTGCGCAATGCCGGCGCCGATCCCCGATGCAGCTCCGGTCACCAGCGCAACCTTCTCTGTCGGCATCAAACGTCGAATACGACTTTCATCAATGAAGTATGGCCGCCGGCCAGATCTTCAAAGACCGCCTGGCCATCGTCGAGCGCGGCGCGTGAGACCACCGCGTCAACTGGAAACGTCTTCTCCGATAGGATCGCCAACGCGCGTCCGAAATCGTCGAAGCCGTATGCGTAGGAGCCTTTGATCTCAATTTCACGAGTCACAATGGCGCGCGCATCCACCTCAGCCGTGTCCCCGCTGAGACCGATCCAGACCGCCGTTCCGCCTGGAGCCAGACAGCGCACGCTGTGCGCGCGAGTCTCTGGATTGCTCGTTGCGTCGATGGCGAAGTCGACACCCGCCCCGCCGGTCCACTCCATGAGCGCGCTAACAGGGTCCATGCGGCTCGCATCCACGACCAGATTCGGATTCAGCGCGGATAGCCTCCGAAGACGCCGCGCGTTCACGTCCACAACGGCGACACGTGCGGCGCCCGCGTGTTTCGCTGCCCAGAGCGTGAACATTCCGATCAGGCCTCCGCCAAACACCACCCCCGTTGCGCCCTGCACCGATTCGCAGCGGCTCAGAACATGCAGAGCATTGGCCAGCGGCTCCACCAGCGCGCCCTCGACGAAGCTCATGTGTTCCGGCATCGGGAATAGGCATTTATGTGGAACGCTTACGAATTCGGCCAGCCCGCCGTCGAAGTCGAGCCCGAAGACCTTGCGCGTCGGGCAGATGTGATGCCGCCGCGTTTGACAGTACCGGCAGTGGCCGCAACTGACCAGAGGGTAGACGGCCACCCGCTGTCCCTGCCTCAGCGATCGCGCAGCTTCGCAGTCCGCCACAACTTCGCCGCTGAATTCATGCCCCAGGACCAGCGGGGGAATTCTCTTTTTGCTCTTGCCGAGAAAACCATCGAGGTCCGACCCGCATATACCGGAAGCGCGCACTCGCACCACGCATTGGAGAGAGTCGCCGGCAGGCTCCGGCGGCTCTTGAATCTCCAGATGATGTGGAGCCGTGTAGACCAGCGCTTTCATTCAGATTCACGCAAATGCCTTGCGCCTTCCACCAGCGCCCTCATCTTCGCTCGCGTGATGTCGAGAGGCACATGCTGAAAGCCGCACTCGGAAGTTAACAGCAGACGCTCCGGCGGGAAGCTGGCAAGTGCCGGCGCGCTTCGCGCCACAATCTCTTCGGTCGTTTCCACTTGGTCGCTACGCTGGTCGATCACACCGACCGCAAACTCGCCGCGAAAATCCCACAGGTCCCAAAGCGTCATCATGTCGTAGTCCAGCGTGCAATGCTCCAGCACCACCTGATCGATTTTGACCGTCCGAAATGCGGGGGCCAGGTCCTGATACCGCGTAGTGTAAGCCCTTTTGCGCCGCGCATTGCCGCGGCACACATGCAGTCCGATCTTTACTCCAAGGCCGTCGGTAAGCCGGTTCAACACTTCCGCGGCCCAGACGGAATCTTCCGGAAACGCCGTCCACGCGGGCTCGTCGAATTGGATCGCTTCACAACCGGCCTCGACCACGCATTTCAGCTCTTCTTTCAAAACCTGCGCGTACGCTTCGGCCACATGCCGGTTGGTTGGATAGAGATCGGTGCGCGCGTTGTTCGAAAACGTTGCCAGCATGTGGGGTCCGGCAAGCGATAGTTTCACTTCCACATGGCCGGGAACCGCCTCGCGGGCGACTCTCCAATCACGCGCCAAATCAAAACGCGGATTCGCAATCTTGCCCGTAATTTTCGGGATCTCGATCCCGAACCCCAGCGGACCGTAACTGCGGTATTCCATCTCATCGAAGCTGATCCCATCCAGCCTCTTCTGAAAGAAGTAGTACATGTTTTCGCGCCGCCCTTCGCCGTCCGTGACGATGTCGAGACCCGCGTCGGCCTGATCCTTTGCGGCCCATCGAATCACATCGTCGCTTTCTTCACGCGATAGCGAAGGCTTCTTCAAAGTGTCGGTCAACGATTGTGGCCGTGGATAACTGCCGACAACCGTGGTTCGAAAGCGCTGCTGTGTGCTCATGATTAAGTCCGGTGCTCAGGATGTGTACAGCCGCGAAACTCACTGACCGCGGTGTTGCCCCGGTACCCGAGATACCGCTTCATCCCGGTCTCGGATAAGACGTAGGCCTCCAGAGCGAGATCCTTAAGTAAGCTGAAGAACCGCTCCGGTTCCGTCGAGGGAGCGGCCTCGTTCCGGGCCATCGCATTCACGATGCGCTCCTGTTGCACCGAAGTGCACTCGCCGAAACCGGCATTGAACTCCGCATGCGCCGAGGCCTCAACAGCGGTAAGGCCGCTCTTCCATCGTTCCTGCGTAGCCGGTTCGCTATAGTGCGGGACCGTGTCGATGTAATAGCGCACGCCTGCTGCATGCGCCCCGGGCGATTGCTCGTCGGAAGGCAGAATGATATCCGCCAAACGATCGATGGCACGGTATTCCGATTCCGAGAAGAACCGCGGATGATAGTTCGCGATATCGATCGCGGCCTGCGCCGCGTGTTCGTGTGGCGTCGCCGCCTGACCGGTCGCCACCAGGCCTGCGCCCACAATCTTGAACAGATCCCGCCGGTCGATCATCCCAGCTCTCCTTTGCGCGCCTGTTGCGCCAGGTGTTCGCTCATGCGCCACGAAAGCGCGATGTTGGTGAGCGTTGGATTCTTCTCGGGGTACGCTGCGAACACCGATGAATCCCCTACGAAAATATTCCGCGCGTCATGCAGTTGCCCGAAGGTGTTCACGACGGAGTTGCGCGGATCCGTTCCCATTCTCGTTGTGCCGACCCAATGGTTGGAGTCGATCCCTAGTTTGTCGGCGGTGATCTCGCCGGGCTGAGAATGTACTTTGCCGCGCGCCGCTTCGATCACTTCGAGGCACGTTTGAACCATATCCTTCGCCATCGCGATATCGTTCGCGCCATATTTCAAATGCACACGCGGGAACGGCGGGCCATTGCGGTCCTTGCGCTCCGTATCCAGATCCACGTAAGTATCCGGCGAACTCGCTAGAGACCCCTGCATATTCATCGTCGCGTGGCAGACATTCAGATCGCGTAACTCGCGCTTGAACGCCGAGCCGTAACCCGCAACCTTGCGAATGCCCAGGCGGCGCGGATTCAGACCGGCTCCGCACTGAACCTGGTAGGTCATATCGAAATCGCGGTGAGGCTTGTCCCAGTGGAGGCCGGTAAGAAGGCTGTGAAAATAATCCGTGCCATCGTCGTTCGACGCATCGCGGTTGCGCAACTCCGGGAACATCGCCACCACATCGGTTCCGAAATGGCTCGTCAGATTTTTCCCCACTTGCCCGCTGCTGTTTCTGATTCCGTTAATCAACAGATGGCGCGCGGTTTCAATCGTGCTGCGGGCCAGCACCACCGCCTTGCTCTCGATGCTTTGCGTCTTTCCGGCGCTATCCACGTACTCGATGCCGCGCGCACGCTGGCCGTCTTTGTCCATCAGCACGCGCGTCATGGTGCTTTCGGTGAACAGCGTGAGCTTGCCGGTTCGCAAGGCCAAGGGAATCGGCGTGTTAGCCGATGTGTATTTCGAATCGATCTCGCAGCCTCCCATGCAGTGGCCGCAATAGTGACACGTCGCCCGGCCTTTCCAATTCGGATCGGTCGGAATGGCCTTTCGCTGCGTCACGAAGTCCATGGCGCGGCCCTTCGCCTTCAGGCTTCGAATACCTCGTTTCAGCAGCATCTCCGGACAGCGCATCGGCACGGTTTTCTGGAATTCGCCGTCCGGCATGTTCCATAGCCCGTCCTTGCTGCCGTAGACGCCTATAAGACGCTCGGCACGGCTGTAGTAAGGCGCCACTTCTTCATAGGCAATCGGCCACCTCCGGAAGTCGCCCGGTCCAAAACCAAGGCTGTGACCCGCCCAGCAGAGTGATCGTCCGCCAAGAGCCCGCGGCATACCGTGCCCCGGCCGGTCGCCGACCGGAGTGAAGTGCCCGCTGTACTGGGAAAAATCGCCAAGGCTCGGAAACGGGTTGCGGTGGCCAGCCTTCAGGCGCTGATCCAGTTGGGCGCAAGCCGAACCGTGGCCGTGGTAGTCAATCCCGGGACGCAGGCGCCTCCCCGATTCAACCAGCGCGACCTTCATCCCCGCGGACGCAAGAACGTACGTGGCGATTCCGCCTCCAGGTCCGCTCCCGACTACGCACACATCAAACATCTGCCCAGGCATCCGATGTCATCATTCTCCGCCAGCGCACATACTTCTTTCTCACGATTTTGAGGTCGACTCCGTAAAACGGCATAACAACGCGCCAGCGATTTTCAGTGGATCGTGCCGGCCATGTCAATCAGGAACGGTAGCTCCGAATCGCGTTCGCCACTTGCAAGCTGCCGGTGTGTTGATACGGTGCATGTGGAGGGCGATTGGAGTTGCCGGATTACCGATCTGCGCGCCCAAGCGCAAAAGGCGGCAATCGCGCCGCTACGTCTCGTAGTAGATTCTGGCGAGTTCTTGCAAAAACGCCCAGTTCCGGTTGATCAGGGTCCCAATCTCGGCAAGATCGGTCTGCTTCAGGTCCTTGTCTTTCTTGGCCTGATCCAGCTTACCCGCGTTGGCCAGCGATGAATATGTCGTGTAGCTTGCAGCCACCTTGTTCTTTGTGTCGAACTTGGGCACGTTCGAGTTGTCCTTGTTGCCTACTACCCTCACGTAGATCGGATTTCCCGTAATGTGGCCTCCATGGAATTCGAACACGAAGTTCTGCGAAGTCTGGGCCAGCGTGATCGTCCCCCCAGGGTAGGTCTGCTGAATCAAAGGATCGGTTGCCACGAGCCGAAATGTGTCAGGCACAAATTGCTCCTCTCCTGGCAGTCTGAGCGTATTGCCTGCGCTTGCCGCCGCCGAACAGCGTATCACAAGTCTTTTAGGAGAAAGCGGTCACCGCGGGTCCGCGCAGTACATCTCCAGCCCCACCGCCCATCTCCGCTGGAAGCCCTTCCAAACCGTCTGCTCTTCGCTACCTTTACTGAACGCCGCACCGGCGGACTGACCTTGTGCCAGCGGCCACTTACCCTCATTCGATTTCGTCATGCCCACATGCAGGTAAGCCCGCCGTGTCTCATCGCCTTTTAGATACAGATCCAGAAACGCCGTCACGATATGTTGATTGATCGCGGTGATCCGGTCCTTGCGCCATACCGGCTCATCGAATGCTTGTAGCGTCTCGAAGCTCAGCGGAACTCCGGGTGGCGGCGGATTCCCGCCCACGTTGTGACGCGCGTTTTCGTAAACCAGCATGCACCGGGCCGAGTTCACTGCGCCATCGAACGCCCGTTTGACGCCGGTCTGGTATTCCGAAACATCGTCCTGATCCCCGACGATAAATAGCGAAGGGATCTTAATTCCAGCCAGACCTGTGTCGTCCCAGTTTGAGTACGGAGGCTGCTCGCCCCATGGCGCCATCGCGACGATGGCCTTCAAGTTGTCGTGCTTCCGCGCCGCGAACTTCGGGCTGTCCGCGGTGAGGTCCCTGAAATATCCGCCCGGCACGAAACCCGCAGCCATTCCATCCTTGCGATAACCCGCGCCGGCACTGGTTAGCGCGCCGTATCCGCCCATCGAATAGCCAACCATCGCCACCTTTGACGCATCCAGAATCCCGTGCAGAAAGTCGCCAGTCTTCGCCGCTCGTTCGGTGAGCGCATCCATAGTGAACAGTTGATCCGTAGACCGGTTCAACAGCGTGCTCTGGAACCCTTTCACCGCCCCGAAAACGGAATCGGTATGGTCGATCGCCGCGACAATGTAGCCCTTCGATGCCAGGTTCTCGGTCAGGTAAGTCAGGAAAGTGCGCGAACCCGGGTAGCCGTGCGAAACAATCACCAGCGGGAATCGCTCACCCGCAACCGGCGCCGCCTCGCGCAGAGCTTTGCCGAGAATGTGAAGGGAACCGCTCGCGCCCGGCATCGCGCTCTCGTATATCGTGCGCTCCTGTTGGCCCGGCGGGATCACGGCCGGATACCAGATCTCAACCGTAAGCGGCCGGTCGTAAAGCGGCGCCTTACCCGTGGCTTTGTCGAAATTGAGAATGTCCACTTGCTTCGGATTGACCAGTTCAACCGTGCGGACGCCCACACTGTAAGACCCGCGATGCGCCAGCTCCGGCGCGTCGATCCCGGGCACGCTGAAGTAGACATCGGGCGATTGCGCGGCCAGTCGCGAGACAATGGCTGCGGTAAACACGAGCAAGCGAAAACCCATGTGGATATAGTGACACTTCTTCCTGGCTTGAACGTCGCAGCCCTGCCTATAACGTCGCGCTGCTGCCTATAATAAAGTGCTTTGAACCTCCCCACTGGTCGTATTCTGGCCCTCGATCTCGGCACCCGCCGCATCGGTATCGCCGTAAGTGACGAACTTGGGATGCTCGCGCGCGGTCTCGACACTCTGATCCGCACCAATAAACGCGCGGACATTGAGGCCCTCAACCGCATCGCCTTCGAACATGAGGTGCGCCTGATCGTATTGGGAAATCCGCTTCGGTTGAGCGGTGAAGTCGGCAGCCAGTCGGAATGGGCGCGGAAGTTTGGCGACGAGTTGCGGGTGCGCACCCGGCTTCCTGTCGAGCTCGTCGACGAGCGGCTCACCAGTGCCGAAGCCGAGCAATCACTTCGCGGCAAGCGTATTCCTCTGAAGGACAAGAAGGCCGCCATCGACCGCGTCTCCGCGATCATTCTGCTTCAGGGGTATCTCGATGCGCATGAAACAGTGCTCGAGCACAACACATGAGGATTTTCTTGCGGCTGATTCTCTTGCTGTTCGTGGTCGCGCTCGTGGCCGGTGGCTACGTTTTCTATCAATTGTCTACACCCTACAAAGGCTTCGACGATTCCGTGTTCGTCGATTTCCCGAAGGGCACAAGTTCCGATGAAATGGCGGAGATTCTCGCCGGCAAGGGCGTGATCGCGCGGCCGTGGCAGTTCCTGGCGGCTCGCGCGCTGTCTCGCGGGACCAGGTTGCAGGCCGGAGAGTATCAGTTTTCGAAACCCGCGTCCACCTTCGACGTCTTCAATCGCATCGCGCGCGGCGACATCTTCTTTTATTCGCTGGTCGTGCCCGAGGGTCAGAATATGTTGGACATTGCGGCCTCCGCGCAGAAGCTCGGAGTCTTCTCCGCGAAGGACTTCCTGAAGGCCGCGCGGGATCCGAAACTGATTCGCGATCTCGACCCGAAAGCCCCTACTCTCGAAGGCTATCTGTTCCCCGATACCTACCGTTTGAATCGCACCACCACTGCGGCGCACCTGTGCCGCCTGATGACGGGAAAGTTTCGTGACGCTTGGAAGGAATTGGGCGCGCGCGATGACGTTCACTCCACCGTGACGCTGGCTTCGCTGGTCGAGCGCGAGGCGCGGCTCCCCGCGGAGCGGCCAACCATCGCGTCCGTATTTCGCAATCGCCTGAAAATCGGCATGAAACTCGATTGCGACCCGACCACGGTCTATGCGGCGCTGCTCGAAGGCCGCTATCGCGGCACCATCTACCGGTCCGATCTCGATAGCCCGAATGCGTACAATACCTATCGCAACGCCGGCCTCCCGCCCGGCCCCATTGCGAACCCCGGAATCAGTTCGCTCAAAGCCGCGCTCAACCCGGCCGAGACCGAGCTCCTCTATTTCGTCGCCAAGGGCGACGGGTCCGGAGGTCACACATTTACTGACTCGCTCGCCGCTCATGAGGCCGCAATCGCCGAGTTCCGCCGCGCCACTCGTGCCAACAAATAAGCGCTTCGCGGTAAATCAGAAATCGCTGGAAGAACTCGAAGGAAGTCTGCTTGAACTCGCGGCGATTTATGCCGCCGAACCTGCCGTCGCGCGCGAGTGCCGCGACGCCGTCATCCGCGCCAAGGACCGCGCACGGTTCGCATCGCGCAACCCTAAAGTCACCGCTGAAACAAGCGCGCGCAAACGCGAGATGGTCGAGTGGATGCTGGTCTGGCTTGGCGATCCGGCAATGTTCGCGGAGTGGTGCCGCCTCCGCAAGCCCCTACTGTAAGTCGATCGATTCCACTTGAACCGTGTCGCCGTCCATCGTGCCGGTGACTTTAGCCTTCAGATCTTTTTCTTTGCTCGTCGCCTTCAGCGCAGCCAGCGCCTTGGCGTTGCCGGCCTCGTCGAGCTTGACGAACTTGCCATCGGAAAGCACCAGGCCGTAACCGCTCTTTGCGCAGCCAATGGCGCATTTCGTTGTGTGGCTGGCCAAGTCTTTACCTTTGCACATCACGTCAACCAAAGTGCCGCTCCACGTTTCAGCCAAAGCCATCACGGAAAACAACGCCGTCGCGGCGGAGAGTGCCAGGAGTCTTTTCATGCTGGTAGTGTAGCCGATTTCCCGGTACGCTGGAATGAGCGGAGGAACGTGGAAGAAGAGGTAATCGGAAAAGCATACGACGGCCGGCTGATGCGCCGCCTGCTGGTTTACATGCGGCCATACCGCGGGTCCATCGCGCTCGCGTTGCTGTGCCTGCTGGTCTATTCGCTGCTGCAAGTCTGCGGCCCGCTGCTCACCAAGCTCGCCATCGATCGCTACCTGACCCCTGGGTTGCACGCCGCGCCGACAGTGCTGGACCGCTGGCTTTCGCCGAACGCGGCAACCGGTCTCGCACAGATCGCCGGCCTTTATTTAGCCGTGCTGCTTGGCATTCTCTTCTCCGAATTCGGCGAACTCTACATCATGCAGTATGTCGGCCAGCTCGCCATGTTCGATCTGCGGCGCGAGCTCATGGGCCACTTGCAGACGCTCGATGTCGCCTTTTTCGATCACAACCCGGTGGGGCGTCTGGTCACGCGGCTCACCACCGATGTCGACGTGCTCAACGATCTCTTCGCATCCGGCATCGTGACGATTTTGGGCGACCTGCTCACGCTCGCCTTCATCACCTTCACCATGTTCCGCTTGAGCCCGGGCCTCACGCTGATGATGCTCGGAGTGATGCCGCTGGTCATCGTCGCGACCATCGTGTTTCGCCGGACCGTCGCCGCCAGCTACCGCCGCATCCGCATCGCTATCGCTCGCATCAACGCGTATCTTCAGGAACACATCGTCGGCATCGTCGTGCTGCAGCTCTTCAATCGCGAACGCAAGAGCACTGCCGAATTCGAAACCATCAACCGTCAGCACATGGACGCGTACAAGGACACCATCACCGCGTATGGATGGTTCTATCCGGTAGTCGAATTTATCGCCTACATCGCGCTCGCGTTCATCCTTTCGTACGGCGGCTGGCGCGTGCAGCACCGCGGTCTCACGCTCGGCGTGGTCGTCGCGTTTCTGCAGTTCGGGCTACGATTCTTCCGCCCCATCCAGGATCTCAGCGAGAAGTACAACATCCTGCAGGCCGCCATGGCCTCATCGGAGCGAGTCTTCAAATTGCTCGATACACCGGCTACTATCGTGGCCCCGGTCAACGCGTCGACTATTCCGGATGGCTCGGGCCGCATCGAATTCGATCACGTCTGGTTCGCGTACAAGGGCGACGATTGGGTGTTGCGCGATGTCACCTTCACCATCCAGCGCGGCGAGACCATCGCGATCGTGGGTCACACCGGTGCGGGCAAGACGACCATCATCAACCTCCTGCTGCGCTTCTATGATGTGCAGCGCGGCAGCATCCGCGTCGGCGGTGTGGATATTAAAAACATGGATCCGCTTGACCTGCGCCGCCACTTCGGCGTCGTTCTGCAGGACCCCTATCTGTTCACCGGCACCGTCGCCGACAACATTCGCCTCGGCACGCCGGAGATTTCCGACGAAGCCATCGAGCAGGCCGCTGAACACGTGAACCTGATCGACTTCGTGCGAACCCTGCCGGACGGTTTCCAGCAGCCCATCCGCGAACGCGGCAATTCACTTTCCACCGGGCAGAAGCAGCTCATCAGCTTCGCGCGTGCTCTGGCCCATCAGCCGAGTTTTCTGATTCTGGACGAGGCTACATCCAGCGTCGATACGGAAACCGAGCTGCGCGTCAGCGAGGCGCTGGCCCGCATGGTCGAAGGCCGCACGTCCATCGTCATCGCGCACCGCCTATCCACCATTCAGCGCGCCGATCGCATCCTGGTGATGCACAAAGCGCAGTTGCGCGAAGCCGGAACGCACCAGGAGCTGCTCTCCAAGCGCGGCATTTACTGGAAGCTGTATCAGTTGCAGTATCGCGATCAGGAAAGCTTGTCGCCCGCGAACTTGGCGTAAGCTTCGTCCAGCACCTCGACCACATGCGCCACGCGCTGGCCGGAGCCCATCATCCGCGCGCCCGCTTCCAGTTGCAGCATGCAGCCGGGGTTCGCCGTCACGATGAGTCCGGCTTTCGTCGAGTTGACGGAATCCATCTTCGACCGCAGGATATCCATCGACATCTCGGTGTGAAGAACGTTATAAATCCCCGCGCTCCCGCAGCACAAATCCGCCAGCGGCATCTCGCGAAACACCAGGCCGGGTACCGCCGCCAGCAGCAAACGGGGTGCCTTTCGAATCTTCTGACCGTGCGCCAAGTGGCAAGAATCCTGATAGGTGGCGGTCGCTTCCACGCGGCCCATCTTCGCATTCAGCTCGATGGAAGCCAGATATTCGTTCACATCCTTCATCAACGCGACGAACTGCCGCGCCTTTTCGGCATAAGCGGGATCGTGCTCCAGCAGCTCGTCGTACTCCTTCAGCGTCGAGCCGCAGCCCGCCGCATTGCTGATGATCGCGTCGAATCCGCCATCCAGAATCGCATCGATGTTGCGCCGGGCCAGCTTTCGCGCCTCATCGCGCACTCCCGCGTGAACGTGCAGCGCACCGCAACATACCTGGCCCGCCGGGATCACGACCTCGCAGCCATTCTGCTGCAGAACGCGAACCGTAGCTTCGTTCAATCGCGCGAACGACACATTGGCGATGCAGCCTGCCAGCAGCGCCACGCGGTGCTTTCGCTCGCCCACCGGCGCGAACGTCTTGCCGATCTTGCTGAAGAAGAACGGCGGCTCGGCGGGCGGGGCGAGCTGTTCCAAGCGCCCCATCTTGCCCATCAGTTTCAAGATCCCCGACCCGCGCACCAGCTTTTGGATTCCGCTTGCCTGGTAAAGATAGAGCAGCGATCCGAAAAATGTCATCAAGCCCGGAGACTGCAGCAGATGCTTGAAAACAAAATTGCGCGTCGTTCGCGACAGCCACGGCCGCTCCGTGCGATTTTCAATATCCGCGCGCGCCGCCTCCACCAGGCGCCCGTATTCCACGCCCGACGGGCAGGCCGTTTCGCAAGCGCGGCATGCCAGGCAGAGATCGATGTGCTCCTGATACTCGTTCGTAATCGGCGCGCCCGTCGAGACCTGCACCATCTGGTAAATACGCCCGCGCGGAGAATCCATCTCTACGCCCAACTGGCGGTAGGTCGGGCACGCGTTCAGGCACAGGCCGCAGTGAACGCATCGGTCGAGATCGCTCTGCTGAGGCTTGTCGTATTGGGCAAAGCCTTGAGCCGGGCCTTCAGCCAGCGCGTGTTCAGAGGAGACGGTAGAGTCGGCCACGGTTTAAGAGTGCGTTCGGATCAAACAGATGTTTGACCTTCTTCATCATCGCAAAATCGCTGCCGGGAGCGGGCCAGAGATCGAGCTTGGCCTTCTCGGCTTCCGGCGAAAACTCAATCACGGCTTTCCAGCGGTTCTTCACTGCTGTCGCCATCCACTTCGCCGCCGCATCCGTCCGGTGGAAGTAGAGATAGCTCACGCCGGAGCCCGCGCGCGCAATCGCCGGCACGTCCACCGACGCGAAGATTTCCGCCAGCCGCGTGAGCGTACTGGACACGCGCACCACCGCGCCATTGCGGAATTTTTCCAGAAATCGGGGAGTGAACTCCTGAATTGAGTTCCAGAACTTCGCCGCGTCGGCCGCGCTTAAAACGGTGCTGCGGCCCAGCGCCGACACCTCGTGCTGGCACCGCGCCACCACTGCGTCGTTTCCGCCAAACTGCAGCGCGAGCACGAACCCCTTGTACCCCAGTTGCGCGCTTACCAGCGGGTGCAGCAGATCGATCGCGGAAGGCTGCAAAACGCTGGCCAAAATCCCGTCGCGGATTTCAATTGCGGTCATCAGGTTGTCGAACCAAAGCAGGCAAGTCCTCTCGACCGCCGGCATCGGCGTCAGTTTGAAGTTCGCCACCGCAATCGCCGCAAGTGTCCCGAAAGAACCGATCATCAGCTTGCCCATATCCAGGCCCGCGACATTTTTCACCACCATCCCCCCGGATTGCACCAGCTTGCCTTCGAGCGTCGCGAATTTCATGCCGATCACGAAATCGCGCGCCGTCCCATAAAGACGCCGCCGGAATCCGTTTGAATTGGCCGCCAGCACTCCGCCGATGGTCGCGTGTTCCGCGAACGGCGGATCCAGCGGAATCATCTGATGATGCTGGGCCAGCGTCCGGCTCAACTCCGCGTGCGAGATGCCGGCTTCCACGCTGATGGTAAGGTCGGTCGGCTCGTAATCCAAAATTCGATTCAGCCGCGCGGTCGAAATCACTACCTCAGCGGGTTCCACCGGACCGGCCATCTGCCTCTTCGAAAAATTACCGCCCAACGCGATGGATTGGCGCTTTTCAGCGGCGGCGGCGAGCGCCTGGGCCAATTCCTCAGGCGAAGTCGGCAGCAGGGTTCGGGGGGAAACGGTTTCCGGCAATACACCATCATACAGGCGTCGCTCCGCCGCGGCGCTCCTGCGATATACTTAAGATAGTGCGGCAAGGCCGCACCCGTTTCCCGCTTTGCCGCGTCCCACAAACTTATGAATAGCCGCGCGAAATTCGTGGTCGTAATGGCCTCCACCTGCCTCGTCGTTCTCTTGCTTCTTGGTACTGTCATGAGCCGGGGCGTCGCCGCGGAAGATAGCAACGGGCCCGGCGGCGTGTATCGCCATCTGGCGGTATATACAGAGGTCCTTTCCCGTATTAAGAGCGAATACGTGGAAGAGCCGGACATGAAGAACGTCACGCTGGGCGCGCTCAACGGCATGCTGGAATCCATCGACCCGTTTGCCAGCTACCTCAATGCCGATCAGTACAAAGAATATTTGAAAAACTTCGACGCCTACCGGGGCGATCTTGGCATGGTTCTGGCGAAGAAATTCGGCTACATCGCGATTGTCAGCGTGGTGCCGGGTTCGCCCGCCGCCAAGCAGGGTTTGACCACCGGCGATATGCTCGAGAGCATCAAAGGCATCGGCACCCGCGACATGCCGCTGGCCTATGCCAACCTGTTGCTGAAAGGCGCCCCCGGGTCGACCGTTGACCTCAGCGTGCTGCGCCGCCGCCCCGAGCCGCAGAAGATGACTTTGACCCGTGCTGTCATCGCCTATCCCGCGATTGCCGGCAAGATGATGGCGGACGGAGTCGGCTATATCCGTCCGGAAACACTGGCACACGGCAAGGTCAAGGAAATCTCTACCGCCATCGCCGATCTGCAGAGCAAGGGAGCCCACAAGCTGATTCTGGATCTGCGCAATTGCGCGGTCGGTTCGCCGGATGAGGGTGTCGATCTCGCGAATCTATTTCTGGATCACGGGCTGATTACGTACGTCGAAGGCCAGCGCCACAAGCGCCAGGATTATCAGGCTGACCCCAAGAAGGACATTACGAAGCTGCCTCTGGTGGTGATCACGAACCGCGGCACGGCTAGCGCTGCTGAGGTTGCGTCGGCCGCAATCCAAGCCGACAAACGCGGCGACGTGGTGGGCGAGCGCACCTACGGTGACGCATCTATCCGCCAGCCCGTGACCATGGACGATGGCGGCGCCATTATTCTGTCGGTTGCCAAATACTATAGCCCTGACGGCAAGTCGATCCAGGACAACGGCGTGACCCCGGCAACACTGCTCCAGGAGCCTGATTCCCAGCCCGAAGTGAATGAAGATGGCGAGGCCGTCGCGCCCGAGACCGAAGCCAAGCCCACCGAGGATCTGCTCTTGAAAAAGGCTGTCGAGATTCTTGGAAAGAAATCTTGATTTCAGTTGACGAATATCTTCACACCGCCTACCATCCCGACTGCGATTACATCGATGGCGAGGTGGTGGAGAGGAACTTTGGCGACAGGCCGCACAGCAAGGCCCAGCGTAATCTGATCGGCTGGTTCGGGCAACACGAAAAAACGCTAGCAACCATCTGCTTCCCCGGACAGCGTATGCGGCTTAGTCAAACGCGCTTCCGCGTCCCCGATGTTTGCGTGTTCATTGGCCAAGTGCCCGACCAAAACATCTTCCGCACTCCTCCGTCTTAGCCATCGAAATTCTCTCCCCCGAAGACCGCGCCAGCAGTTTGCAGGAGAAAATCGAAGACTATCGCACCTTTGGAGTGCCGCGGAATCCCAAGATCGAGATTCCGCTCGATTCGCTATTCGTCGACTAGAGGGTCTTCAGGTAGGCGATCAGGTCGTTCTTTTCGGTGTCGTTCAACATCTCGTTGTAAGCCGGCATCCCGTTGCCGCCTTCATTGATTTTGGCCCGCACATTCGCCTCGGTCGGCGCCTTGCCGTTCGCCATCTTCTCTTTCGCAAACAAGCCCTTCAATCCCGGGCCCATCTTCTTCTCGGTGCTGTCCGCGTTGTGGCAAACAGAGCATTGCTCAAAAACTTCCTTGCCCTTCGCTGCATCGCCGTTATCGTCGGCGGCAAACATGGGAACGGCGCGAATCGCGAGCGCGGCGCAAATAAAAAATGTCGATTTCTGCATCATGATCTCCTGGCGAACTCAAAACTCTAGTCTACAATGACACTGTCCCTGATGCATATTGTAGCGCGCTCGTTCCGCGTAAGTCGCACAATCCACGCTGTTTGCAATTAAAATTGCTCAACAAAAAAAGGCGGACACCGAAGTGCCCGCCCGTCGTGATTCGAATTTGCCCGCTCCCCGCTTACGCCGGAGTCGGCACCTTCAACTTATCGCGCTGCTCCCGCAGCACCGCCTTGCGGCTGAGCTTGATCTTGTTGCCTTCGAGCGCCAGGACCTTCACCAGAATCTGGTCGCCCTCCTTCAACTCGTCACGCACGTCCTTGATCCGGTTCTCCGCGATTTCGCTGATGTGCAGCAGCCCGTCCGTGCCCGGGAAGATCTCGACGAAGGCGCCGAAATCGACCAACCGCACCACCTTGCCTAAATACGTCTTCCCCACCTCGGCCACGGCCGTAATATCGCTGATGATCTGAAGCGCCTTCTTAGCCGCCGCCGGATCGTTCGACGCCACATGCACCGTACCGTCGTCTTCCACGTCGATCTTCACGCCGGTCTGCTCGATGATTCCCCGAATCACCTTGCCACCGGGTCCGATGACTTCACGAATCTTATCCTGCGGAATCGTAAGAGTGTAGATGCGCGGCGCGTATTCCGACATCTCGCTGCGAGGCGTGCTTAGCGCCTCCTGCATCTTGTCCAAAATGTGAAGCCGTCCGCGTCGCGCCTGTTCCAGCGCTTCCTTCATGATTGCGGTGGTCACATTGGGAACTTTGATATCCATCTGCAGCGCGTTGATTCCCTGTGTCGTGCCGGCGACCTTGAAATCCATATCGCCGTAGTGGTCTTCAGCGCCCGCGATGTCGGTCAGGATGGCGTAAGCGTCGCCTTCCTTCACCAGACCCATGGCCACTCCACCTACCGCCGCCGAGATCGGCACGCCGGCGTCCATCAGCGCCAGACTCGCGCCGCAAACGGTTGCCATCGAACTCGATCCATTGGATTCCAGAATGTCGCTCACCACGCGCAGTGTGTAAGGGAATTGCGCCTGGTCCGGAATCACCGCCTGCATCGCGCGTTCGGCCAACGCCCCGTGGCCGATTTCACGGCGGCCCGCGCCGCGCATAAAGCCCACTTCGCCGACACTGAATGGCGGAAAGTTGTAGTGCAGCATGAAGCGCTTGGAGCCTTCGCTGCCCGGTTCCAGCAGTTCAATGCGCTGCTCGTCATCCTTGGTTCCCAGCGTCACCGTCACCAAAGCCTGCGTCTCGCCGCGCGTGAATACCGCCGAACCGTGGGTGCGGGGAAGCGCGCCCGTTTCGATCGTAATCTCGCGAACTTGGTCGAACTGGCGCCCATCCGGACGCCGCCGTACTTTCAACATCTCATCGCGGAAGATGCGCTCTTTCAGAACGTCGTAGATCTTGGCAACTTCCTCGTGATGCTCCGGCTCGTATTTCTCTTTCAGCTTCTTCTTGATCTCGGAGATCTTCGCGTAACTTTCCAACTTCGGGTATTTCCCCGTGTTCATCGCGTCGGTCAGGCTCTCGCGCACTTCACCCGAGATGTTGTCGTACATCTCCTGGTTGACCTTGTGAGATTCGAAAACGCGCTTCTTCTTGCCGATTTTGGCCGCCATGTCGGCGATCACAGTGGCGACGCTGCGGCAGCACTCGTGGCCGAACTCGATCGCCGCGAGAACTTCCGCTTCGGATACCTGATTCGCGCCGGCTTCCACCATTACGATGCCGTCGCCCGTGCCCACCACTACGATATTCAGCTTGCTTCCGCGCGCCTCGGTGTAAGTCGGGTTCGCGATCCATTTGCCGTCCACCATGCCGACGCGTACTGCGCCCACGTAATGATGAAACGGAATGTCGGAAATCGCCAGGGATGCGGCAGCTCCGATGATCCCAAGGACGGAAGGATCATGCTCCGGGTCGGCCGACAACACCATGGCGATAATCTGCGTCTCGCACATGAACCCTTCCGGAAACAGCGGCCGCATCGGCCGGTCGATAAACCGGGAGGTCAGAATTTCTTTCTCGGAAGGCCGTCCTTCGCGCTTGATGAATCCGCCCGGGAACCGTCCCGCGGCATAGGTGTACTCACGATAATCCACCGTGAGCGGGAAAAATGCCTGGCCCGGTTTCGGTTGCTCATTAGAGCACGCCGTTACCAGAACCACGGAATCGCCCGAGCGAACCACAACCGAACCGTTGGCCTGCTTGGCGAGCCTTCCGGTTTCAATGGTGACCTTGCGGCCACCGAGATCAATCTCAAATGTGTGTGTCATGCGTTGACGCGAAAGAGGTACGTTCCTCTTTCAATCCATTTCCGCCGGAGGACCGGCTTGCGTTAACGAGGGGATTGGAGTCGACAGGGGGGAACAGCCAACAGGTGGCAGCTATCATTCTTCTTGATGCCGGTCAGGCCGTAGCCTCACCGGCAAGGAGCTTAGCGATTAGTGGCGAATCCCGAGTTTCAGCAGCACGCTCTTATAGCGCTCGGGGTTGTTTTTCTTCAAGTAGGTCAGAAGCCGACGCCGCTGCGCAACCATAATCAGCAGCCCGCGCCGCGATGCATGGTCCTTTTTGTGCGTCTTGAAGTGCTCTGTAAGCTGCGTCAACCGCCCGCTGATCAGAGCAATCTGTACTTCTGGCGAACCAGTGTCGGTCTTGTGCATCTGATTCTTCGTGAGAATCTGCCGTTTTACTTCAGTCGCCAGTGCCATTCTAAAGGTGCTACTCCTTATCTTCTCGTTCTCTCGTTTTGATACAAAATTATCATAACACGCTTTAATACACCGCGAAGCAGAACACCGCGTTCGATCCTTCCGGCGTCATTGAATACTCTCCGGGCGGCAGACTTCCGTCGACTTCCAGTTTAAAGACGTTATCGGAATATCGGGTGACCGTCAGCGTGTAAGGCTTCGGAGCCTTCTTGCGCGAGAACGCAATTTCGCGATGCCCGTTGCGCACATCGAGCTTGAATACCTGCAGCTTGTCCGGATTCAACTTCTCGGATTGCAGCACGAACACCGGGCTGGGAAGCGGCGTCTTAGCCGGTGAGGCCGCCCCGGCGATCACGTACGTGATGTCGTCCTTTTTGCCGGGCTGCTCCACGGCTTCCGATACTTCCGTCGCCGCGACATTGTCGGCCGCCACCAGGTAGGGAACCTCCGGCGCGCCCGGCGCCGTGCCCGGATATTGTTCGGCGAACGCGGCCAGATTAGCGAAAAAAATCAGGAGGATGACGCGACGGATCATTCATTTATGTTAATCGACAACGCCCCGTCTTCTGAGCCGCGCGCGTCAGCAAGCGATCCCTTGAAACCAGCCCTCCAACCTCGGATCCCTAAAATCCGGAATCGCCAGATCCGTGCCGTCCAGAACTTCATGCGTCGTCTGCAATCCCACCACTCGCATCCCCGCAGCCACTCCCGCTGCCACTCCCGAATACGAATCTTCGAATACCACGCAGTTCGCCGGCGCGACTCCCAGAATTTCAGCCACGCGCAGATAGATATCCGGGTGCGGCTTCGGCCGCGCAACTTGCTGCCCGTCGACGATCGCCCGGAAATATTTCGCGAGCCCGGCAGCTTCCAGTACAAGCTGCACATTGGCCGGTTCGGCGTTCGTCCCCATTCCAATTGGCAGATCGCTGTGCCGCGTCAGAAATTCGCGGATTCCCGGCACCAGCGCTTGCGGAATCACCGGCAGCACCATCTCGCGATACAGCCGCTCCTTCGCTGCCCCGTGCCCCGCAACTTCGGCATCGGTCAAGCTCTCGCCCAGGAAATCGCGCACAATCTCGTCATTACGCTTCCCGTACATGCGCTGCTGCATCTCTTCGGTCGTCTCGACGCCGTGCCGCCGGTTGTACCGCGCCCATACTTCGCGGTGCACCGGATTCGAGTCGATCACCACCCCGTCCATATCGAAAATCAGAGCCCGAATTTCAATCGGCATCAAGCTCGCTTTCAAGCCAACTGAGGTAGTTCGGCGAACCATCCAGTACCGCAAGCGCTAGTACCTCCGGCACTTCGTAGGAATGCGCGCCCTCAAGCACGGTGCGCAGTCTTTCGAACAGCCTGCGTGCCGTCTTAATCACCAGCAGCGTCTCCTCGGTTTCTTCAATCTTGCCCTGCCAGCGGTACACGCTTCGCACCGGGTTCACAATGTTCACGCAGGCCGCCAGGCGCTCCTCAACCAGCTTTCGCGCGAGACGGTCCGCTTCTTCGGCCGAGCCGCAGGTGCTCAGTACAACGATTTTGTCGGTCATTTTTAGGATTTTTAGGCGATGGCTAAAACAATTTCAATACTTAATGTTAAGATGCTTTGCAAAGGCCTCGTTTGATGAAATTGTCTGCCTGGAAAATCGGCTACACCGCTGTGGTCCTCCTCTGCGCCGCATACGGATTTACCATTCTTCGCGGCCCGCATGGAGTCCCCGGCCTCGTCGAAAAGCGCCAGCAGATCCAGACTCTCGAGAAACAAAATGCCGACCTCAACCGCGAGATTGAGCGGAAGCGGTCGCGCATCCAACGGCTCGCCGAGAGTCCCGCCGAGCAGGAGCTTGAAATCCGGCTCCGCTTCAAAATGGTGAAGCCGGGCGAGAAAGTGTACGTGCTTCCTCCGCCGGCGAAATCGACCACTCAATAGCCAGACAGCGCTCCCGGATAAAACTTGTCCTGAATCTTGTGCGCGATGCCTTTGTCGCACGCCGCATCCAGTTTGTAGCGGAACTCATCGCTGTACTCGACGCCTAATTCGGTGCTCAACCGCTGTTTGGTCAGTCCCGGCCGCGTTTTCAGCACTTGGCTGAGTCGCTCTTCGAAATCATCCATATGGCGCTCTAGCTCTTCGCGTACCAGTCGCGCAACCGCACTTCCACGCCGCTGCCTTCCAAACCTTTCTGGAAGACCGCGAGATCCGAACCGCGATAGTGATATGGATAGACGATCTTGGGGTGCATCGCGCGCACGCCCTGTGCAGCCTCGTCCGGCGGCATGGTGTAAGGCAGATTCATGCAAACGAACGCCACGTCGATATTCTTCAGCGCGCGCATCTCGGGAATGTTCTCGGTATCGCCGGAAAAGTAAAAGCGTTTACCGCCATAAGTCAGCACGTAGCCGTTGCCCCGGCCTTTGTCGTGAAACAGTTTGCCGGGCGCCGGGCCGCGTGTGAGGTTGTACATCGGCACCGCTTCCACCGTCCACTTGTCCCAATTCTGCGTCTCGCCGTTCGCGATCGCTTTCGCGGTCGTAACGGTCGCCGCCACCGCTTGGGGAGCCAGGATCTGCGTCCCCGCTTTCGAAACCTTCGCGATCGTCTTCGGGTCCATATGATCGCCGTGGATATCGGTGATCAGGATCAGGTCCGCCAACGGCAGCCCTTCGTAGTTGCCCTGGCTCGGGTCCAGATAGATGATCTTGCCGCCCGCTTCAATCATCAGGCTGGCATGTTGAATAATCGTGATCTTTACCGGGCCCGCGCTGGTATCGAACGTTTCTACAGCGCTTGCCGGAAGGGCCATGCCGGCCACGGCCAGCAGAAATGAAGCGGCAATTCGTCTCATGCGCCGATTCTAGCGCAAGCTTCAGGCCGGATTTATGGCCATGCCGCCAACACCGCGCCGGTCATCATAATCGCCGTCGCGACCACTCGCCGCGACATTCCGCGCTCATCGAAATACCGGTGCCCGAAGAACATCGTGAGCACAGTCGAGATCTGGAACAGGGCCAGTGCCACCCCGACAGGCAGCGCACGGAAAGTGAACACCACACAAAGCTGCGCGATTCCAAACGTCGCGACCAGCAGTAAATAGTCGCGCCGGTTTTCGCGCAAAACGAGCACGCTCTCGGGATGCCGCCGGATTGCGGCAGCGGCGATCGCGACCGGCGCGCCCGCGACGGCCCACCACGCAAACGCGTAAAGCGGCGTCGATTCGACGATCAGTTTCTTCAGATACACCGCGGCGAGCGAGAGAACCACCAGTGAGAGCAGTCGCATCGTCACGCCATGCCTGCCGCGTTCGCTTGCAACCGGCGCTTCCATGCGTGTCAGCAGAATACTCCCGATCACGATCAACGCCACCCCCGCGAGCGCCAATGCCTTTGGAATTTCGTGAATCAGCACCACCGCGAAGATCAGACTCACCACTGCCTTCCACGCGTTCAACGGGCCGAAAATCGAAAGATCGGAGCGCTCCAGCGCCGCCACCAGCAGCACGTTCCCGGCAACATCGAAAACCGCGAGAATCGCCACATTCACCCAAAATGACCGGGTGACGTCCGGCGCGTGCCACCACAACAGCGGCAGCGACAGCAACGCGATCGCGCTGTACGTCACTGCCATCAAAAATATCGGAGCCGCCGCGCGCGCGGTCAGACGCTTCTGAAACAAATTGGAGAGGGGATTCGAAACGATGCGCAGCAGGACCAGCAGAAATAAAATCATCTACAGACGCGATTTACATGCGCAAAGCCCAGCGCAGCAACGTGTTCACCAGTGTGAGCACGATGGCTCCGAGGAAGGCCGGCAGAAATCCATGCACGCGGAAGCCCGGCACCAGCGCTGCTGCAACTTTCAGCATCAACGCATTGATGACCAGCCAGAATAGCCCTAATGTGAGAATGGTCAGCGGAAATGTGATGAGCTTCAGCAGGAATCCCAGCGTCGCATTCACCAGGCCAATAACCACCGCCGCAATCAGCGCCGTAAAGAAACCGCTCACTTCAATTCCCCGGATTAAATTGGCGACAATAATGAGGCTAATCGCGCTGAGCAGCCAATTGAGGAGAAGATAGCCCATGGTGCATTCGATTGTAACAAGCAGGTGCGCATGAGCCGTCTGTATGCCGGCACATCCGGGTTTGCGTATCCCGCGTGGAAGCCGGATTTCTATCCTCCCAAGCTTCCCGCGAAAAAATTCCTGGAGCACTACGCCACGCGCCTGAATTGCGTCGAGGTGAACTACACTTTCCGCCAACTGCCTTCAGCCAAGACGCTCGAAGCCTGGGTCGCCGCCACGCCGGCTCACTTCCTGTTCGCGCCCAAAGCGCACATGCGTCTCACCCATATTCTGCGGTTGAAGAACGCCGCGGAGTTCACCGAAGTCTTTCTCCGCGCCATCGACCCGCTGCGCACCGCGCGCCGCCTTGCGCCGATTCTGTTTCAGCTTCCGCCGAACTTCAAGTGCGAACCCGCGACGCTCGATGCCTACCTGCGGTTGCTTCCACGCGATCTCCACTATGCCTTCGAATTTCGCAACGAAACCTGGCTGTGCCCGGAGATCTACGACACGCTGCGCCGGCACAACGCCGCGCTATGTGTTGCCGAGTCGGACACTCTTGAAGTTCCCGAAGTGACCACTGCGGACTTTGTTTATTACCGCCTGCGCAAATCGGGCTACAGCCCCGACCAGCGCGAAACCGTCGCCGAGCGCGCCCGTCAGGTCCTCGACTCGGGAAAGAACCTATATCTCTTTTACAAACACGAAGACGACCCGCACGGGGCGCTCTATGCCGAGGAGCTGCTGGCGCGTTTCTGATCCCCGGCGCGTTTGCGCTTGGCGGGAGCCGGCGCCGCTTCTTCTTCCCCCGCCGATGAAGACACTGCCGATTGCACCGGCTTCTTCTTCTGCTCCAGGCTCTTCTTCAGCGCTTCCATAATGTCGATCACCGGCGCGAAATGCGGCGCGGGAGTCTCGACAATCTTGTGGCCTTCCACCTTGGCCTGAATCATCTGCTTCAGATTCTCGCGATAGGCATCGTGATACTTCGCGGGCTCAAACTCCGCCGTCAACGAATCGATCAGCATCTTCGCCAGATTCAGCTCTTTCTCTTTGATCTGCGTCGTATCGGTTCGATGCTCTTCGCCGAGCCGCACCTCGTCGTTGTAGTACATCGTGTGCAGCAGCATGCCTTTGTGGCCCGGCCGCACCACTACGACATGCTCGCGATTGTGCATCGCAATCTTCGCGATCCCGCAATGCTTGGTCGTCTTCAAGGCCTCAAACAGCAGCGCGTACGGCTTCTCGCCGCCCTCGTCCGGCGACATGTAATAGGAGCTCTCCAGGTACACCGGATCCACGTCTTCGCTCTTCACGAACTCCTGAATCTCCATCACCTTCGCGGTTTTCGGAGCCACCTTCTTGATGTCTTCATCGTCGATGACGACATAGTGGTCCTTCTCGTATTCGTAGCCCTTGACAATTTCCGTTCGCGGAATCGCCTTGTCCTCGGCCTGGCAGTAAATCACCTGCTTGATGCGCGAGTTGTCCTCTTTATGAAGCTGGTTAAAACTGATGGTTTCGGGGCGCGCCGCCGTGGACAGGCGGACCGGAAAGGACACCAGTCCGAACGTAAGATGACCCTTCCAAACGCTGCTTGCCATGTGCCGAACCTCACCTGTTCATTGCCGATTGGGCAAAATCTCGACTCCATACACTAATATCATCTAAGCAAGAACATTTCCACACCTTTATGTCGCTGGAAGAATACTCCCGCAAGCGCCGCTTCGAGCAGACGCCGGAGCCGAAGCCCGGGAAAGCCAACGCCGGCGGGAGCCGTTTCTTCGTTCAGCGCCACCATGCCAGCCGTCTTCATTACGATTTCCGCCTTGAGATCGACGGGACATTGAAGTCTTGGGCCATCCCGAAAGGCCCCACTCTCGACCCCGCCCCCAAGCGTCTGGCAGCGATGGTGGAGGACCATCCCATCGATTACGGCGACTTCGAAGGCAACATTCCGGCCGGTAATTATGGCGCGGGCAGCGTGATGCTGTGGGACCGCGGAACCTTCGAGCTGATCGGCGATACGGACGCGCTCGGCCAAATTGCCCGCGGCGATCTGAAGTTCCGGCTGAGTGGCGAAAAGCTGAACGGAGAGTTCGCCATCGTGCTCATGAAAGGCCGCGGCAAGGGCAACGAGTGGCTGCTGCTGAAGAAGAAAGACCAGTTCGCGCGTCCCGGCTGGGATGTCGAAGAAGTCGCGCGCAGCGTGAAGACCGGCCGCACCCAGGAAGAGATCGCCAAAGCCATCCCCGCCGAAGAGAAAAAACCGCTCACCGCGAAGCCTGCGCAAAAAAAGCCCACGCCGAAGCTCGCACCGAAGTCCACAGCCGGCGTCAAGGCGCCCATGCCCGAAGCCATCACGCCCATGGGTGCCACTCTTTCGAAAGATCTGCCGAAGGGCGATAACTGGCTTCTCGAAGTCAAATGGGATGGCGTGCGCGCCGTGTGTTTCATCGACGACGGCAAGCTGCGCATCCTCACCCGCAACGGCAACCGCTGCGAGCGCCAGTATCCGGAGCTCAGCGTCCTGCCGCATCAGGTGCAAGCCACGCAGGCGATTCTCGACGGCGAAATTGCGGTGCTCGATGCAAAAGGAGTGTCGCGTTTCGAGCTGATTCAATCCCGCATCGGTAATCAGGATGCCAGCGCCGTGGCGCAGATGGCGCGCAAGAATCCCGTGCATCTGTTCCTTTTCGATCTTCTGTACCTCGACGGAAGAGATCTTCGTGCCTTGCCCCTCCTCGAGCGCAAGCGCATGTTGCGGGAAGTGGTTCACGCGAGCGAACTGATTCGCATCTCCGAGCACTTCAACAACGAGCGCGCCGAGGATGTGCTTGAAGCGGCGCGTCTGAACGGCCTCGAAGGTCTCATAGCCAAGTGCGCCACTAGCGCCTACGAATCGCGACGCAGCCGCGATTGGCTGAAGTTCAAGCTGGTCCTTGAACAGGAATTCGTAATCTGCGGCTACACCATCGGCGAGCGCGATTATTTCGGAGCGCTCGTGCTCGGCATGTATGAGGGCGGGAAACTCACTCACGCCGGAAATGTCGGCACGGGCTTCGACCGCAAGTTGATGGCGGATATCTTCGCGCGAATGGAGCGCCTCACCACCGCGAAGTCGCCGCTGAGCGAACCGGCGGCAGTGCCGAAAGGCACCGTCTGGGTCCGCCCCGAGCTAGTGTGCCAAATCAAATTCGCCAACTGGACCAACGATCGCAAGCTGCGCGCGCCCGTGTTCCTCGGCCTTCGCAACGATGTCGAGCCGGCCGAATGCGTCCGCGAAGAGCCCGCTTCCGAGCCCGGGAAACCGCGGCCTTCGCGCACCACTCTGCTCCCCGCGAACACGGCCGAGGCCACCGTTGTCATTGACGACCGCAGCTTGAAGTTCACCAACCTGAAGAAGGTCTTCTTCCCCGACGAAGGTTACACCAAGCGCGACCTCTTGAACTTCTACCACGACGTCGCCGGCCTCCTGCTCCCGCACATCGCGGACCGGCCGCTCTCGCTCAAACGATATCCCAACGGCATCCGCGACGAGTTCTTCTTTCAAAAAAACACTCCAGGCACGTTCCCGAAATGGTTTCAGACCACGCCGCTTGAAGATAAGCACTACGCCATCGCGAACGACCGTTCGAGCCTGCTGTTCCTCACCAATCTCGGATGCATCGATCAAAATCCGTGGATGAGCCGCGTCGGCTCGCTCGAAAATCCCGATTTCATCCTGATCGATCTCGACCCCCAGGGCTGCGAATACGAGCGCATCATCGAAGCCGCGCAACTGGTCCGCAAGCTTCTCGACGCCGTCGAACTGGAAGGCTACCCCAAAACCACCGGCGGCGACGGAATGCACGTCTACGTGCCGGTCGAGCCGCACTACACTTACGAGCACACCAAATCGTTCTGCGAAGTTTTGGCGCGAACCGCGGCTTCGCAGCGCCCCGACCTGTTCACCACGCCGCGCGCCGTCGCCAAACGCGAGAACGGCAAGGTGTACTTCGATTACCTGCAAAACGGAGAAGGCAAAACCATAGCCGCGCCCTATGTCGTCCGCGCCTATCCCGGAGCCCCGGTCGCAACACCGCTATCATGGGGCGAAGTCACCCCCGGCCTGCTGCCGTCGCACTTCACCATCGCCAACGCCATGCGGCGCTTCGATCGCTTGGGCGACCTCTTCGCTGGCGTTCTAAACAAGAAGCAGACGCTCGAAACGGCCATCAAGAACCTGGAAAAACTCGTGCAAGCGCGCTAGTGCGAATGCGTGTGCAAGTGCGCCTGCGAAATTTCCACCGGCTGCACGCAGCCCACACCGGTCACCCCGCAGCAGACATGCTCGAACTGAACCGTCGTATGGTGGATGTGGAAACCGTCTGCCAGCAACTGGTTTACGCCGCGCAGAATGCAATCGCTCACCGACGGCGGAACGTCTTCAATCAACACGTGACAGCTAAGCGCATGCGAGTTCGAACCCAGGCTCCAAACGTGCAAATCGTGCACATCAAGGACGCCATCGATACTGCGGACTTCCGCAATCAGGCGCTGCAAATCGAGCCCTCGCGGCAGTCCTTCGAGCAGAATATTCAGCGACTCTTTAATAATGTCCCACGCCGTCCAAACAATCAGCGCCGCAATCATCAACGAGAGAATGGAATCGATCTGAAGTAAGCCGGTGAAGTAAATGATCACGCCGCCCACGATGATGGCCGCCGAGCCGAGCAGATCCCCCAGCATGTGAACGAACGCGCTCCGGACGTTGATGTCGTGGTGTCGCGCGGATTCGAGGGTCCACATGATCCCGCCATTCAGCACTAAGCCCACCGCGGCCACCCCGATCATCGTGAACTCGGCAACGGGCTCCGGGTTTCTAAGCCGTTGGAACCCTTCGTAAAAGATCCACGCGGACAGAATAATCAGCGTCGAAGCATTGATAAAGGCGGCCAAAACGCCGGCCCTCTGGTATCCGTACGTCTTGCTCTCGTTGGCCGGCTTCGATTGAACATAGTAGCCAAACCACGCCAGCAGCAGCGCCAAGGCGTCGGTGGCGTTGTGCCCCGCGTCCGACAGCAGCGCCAAGCTATGGGACCGCAATCCGAAGATTACTTCAAGAGCGACGAAGCTGCAGGTGGCAAGCACTGACCATCGAAACACGTTTCCCGTAATTGGACCGTGATGATGA
>JBBROU010000052.1:0-32806 GCA_038229055.1 Bryobacterales bacterium
GCCGCGGCTGAACGTGGCATCGAACTCGGCGAGATGGCGCAGCGCGTTTTCGTTACGCTGATGCTCTTTTTCGGAGAGCCGGGTATAGTTCGCGGCGCGCCGGATGTCGTCCTGCGCGTTGGCTACAACTGACCGTTCGTTTCGCGTGGCTTGCGCGCGGGCAGGGTTGGGCACGAGGAGCAGCGGGGCTGCAAAGAAAACTGCACCCTGAGAGTACGCATGTAAAGATCTTACATGCGCCTCGTAGAATGCGCCATTACCGTCTTGGCTAGGTGCCTTCGGACCAGCTCGCCAGGTAATGTTCCTGTTCCGGCGTCAGGACGTCGATGTTGACGTTCATTGATGCCAGCTTGAGTTTCGCAACGCGCTTGTCGAGTTCGTCGGGTACCGAGTAGACCTGTTTTTTGAGGTCCTTGTGGTTCTTCACCATGTACTCGGCGGCCAGAACCTGGTTGGCGAAGCTCATGTCCATCACGGAAGCGGGATGCCCTTCGGCTGCCGCGAGGTTGATCAACCTGCCTTCGCCCAGAATACAGATCTTGCGTCCGGTCGGCAGGGTAAATTCCTCGACGAACTCGCGCGTTGCGCGCCGCGACTTCGACATCATGGTCAATCCCTCCAGATCGATCTCGACATTGAAATGTCCCGAGTTGCAGACCACCGCATTGTCTTTCAGGATCTCGAAGTGCTCCTTGCGAATGACGTGCTTGTTGCCGGTGAGCGTCACGAAGAAATCGCCGATCGGGGCGGCCTCCTCCATGGTCATCACGCGGAAACCGTCCATCAATGCTTCGAGTGCCTTGGTCGGATCGATCTCGGTCACGATGACATTGGCACCGAGCCCGCGCGCGCGCATCGCGACGCCGCGTCCGCACCAGCCGTAACCGGCTACCACGAATGTGGTGCCGGCCAGCAGCATATTCGTCGCCCGGATAATGCCGTCGATCGTGCTCTGCCCGGTGCCGTAGCGGTTGTCGAAAAGGTGCTTGGTGAGCGCGTCATTCACCGCGATCACGGGATACCCGAGCACGCCTTCCTTTGCCATGGCACGCAGCCGGATCACGCCCGTCGTGGTTTCTTCCGTGCCTCCGATAACGTTGCCGAGCAGTTCTTTGCGCTTGGTGTGCAGCAGGTTTACAAGGTCGGCGCCGTCGTCCATGGTCAGGTGCGGGCGGTGGTCGGCAACGGCCGAAAGATGCGAGTAATAGACGGCGTTATCTTCACCCTTGATCGCATACGTCGGGATGCCGTGGTCGCGCGAGAGGTGCGCGGCGACATCGTCCTGCGTCGAAAGCGGGTTCGAAGCGCAAAGCACGGCGTCGGCTCCGCCCGCCTTCAACGCGATCATCAGGTTGGCGGTTTCGCTGGTGACGTGGAGGCAAGCAGCAATGCGAATGCCGGCGAGCGGCTTCGATTTGCCGAACTCCTTCATCAGCGTGTTCACCACCGGCATGGATTGAAATGCCCATTCGGTGCGGCGCTTCCCGAGATCGGCGAGCGCCAGGTCTTTCACATCACATGCGATTCGCGTCTGTACGTTAGTAGCCATTTGAGTTCGATTCTTTCCGTTTTGAGTCGTTAGCGGTGTCCGTTAAGCGGCTTAGCGCGCCACGGCTTCGGCCATCTGGGCAGCGTGCCGGAGGGCGTCCACCTTGTCGGCGGCTTCCCATGTAAAGCTCGGCTCGGTGCGTCCGAAATGTCCGAATGCGGCGGTTTTCTGATAGATCGGGCGGCGCAGTTTCAAGTGGTCGATGATCCCCTTCGGCGTAAGCGGGAAGGTCGCGCGGATCAGGTCGGTCATCTTGGATTCGGGAATCGTCTGCGTTCCGAACGCATTGACCATCACCGATACCGGCTCGGCCACGCCAATCGCATAGGCCAATTGCACTTCGCAGCGTGACGCCAAACCGGCTGCGACGAGGTTCTTCGCGATATAGCGGGCCATGTAGCAGGCAGACCGATCAACCTTGGTCGCGTCCTTGCCCGAGAACGCGCCCCCACCGTGGCGTCCCATGCCGCCGTACGTATCGACGATGATTTTGCGCCCGGTCAGCCCGGTGTCGCCGTGCGGTCCGCCTACGACGAAACGGCCCGTCGGATTGATGTGGTACTTGGTCTGCGAATCCACCATGCCGGAGGGAATCACGGCATCTACCACATGCTTTTTAACTTGCGCGCGAAGTTCTTCCGTCGTGACATCGTCGCCGTGCTGCGTCGAAACCACAATGGCATCGATCCGCTTGGGCTTGCCGTTCACGTACTCCACGCTGACCTGCGATTTGCCGTCCGGGCGAAGGTATTCCAAAATGCCCGCGCGCCGCACTTCCGAAAGACGCTTCGTGAGCTTGTGCGCCATCATAATCGGCATCGGCATCAGTTCCGCGGTTTCGTCGCACGCGTATCCGAACATAAGGCCCTGGTCGCCGGCGCCACCCGGGTCCACGCCCATCGCGATGTCAGGCGATTGCCCCTGAATCGCGTTCAGAACGCCGCAAGTCTTGGAATCGAATCCGTATGTTGCATCCGTGTAGCCGACGTATTCAATGGTCTGCCGCGCAATCTTCGGCACATCGACATAGCAGGTGGTGGTGATCTCTCCGGCGACGACGCAGATCCCGGTCGTAACCAGAACCTCGCATGCCACGCGCCCGTTCGGATCCTGCTCCAAAACGGCATCCAGAACCGCGTCTGAAATCTGATCCGCGATTTTATCAGGGTGCCCTTCGGTTACCGATTCAGACGTGAAAAGATGCCTTTGTGTCTCTGCCATGAAGTCTCCTGGTGTGATTGTGATGCGGTTTGTTGCGCTGACAGGCGTAACTGCAAGTTTAACATGCCGTACCAGTCTTATCTAGGAGAAAGCCCGCTCGGCTCTACGTGAAATACCCGCGGCTTCTGCGCGCCTTCCCGCACTTCAAGGGTCGACGGCCCAGTCCATGTAAGCGTCGGATAGCCGCGTTTTTCCAGACGTAAAGAACTCCTAACCGCGGGCCCGTTCAGTGGCACGACAACCAGCTCATGTCCGCGTTCGATTTCGCTGCCGCCGCTGAGTGCCGAGGGTTCAGGAGCCGCCCAGTCGTAAACGCGCTCTACGAAGGCGATCGCGCTCCCATCAGGGCGCCAGAGCAAGTCGCTGCTCAGATCGCGAATGCCGAAATAGGTGGATCCCTTCAGTTCGACTTTGTTGGGGTTCCCTCCGCTGAGGCAGTTTTTCAGCGATGATACGCGGGGGTAGAGCAGCCGATCTCCCAAGCAAAGATAGAAACTCTGTGCATAGGGCGGCGAGAAGTGCAACACAGGGCCCCCATAGGCAAGTTGTTTCCGATCGGTTGACCACTCGAACGGGCCGCCGGAATAACCTGCAATTGAAGCCGCCTTTGAAATCGACATGACTGAGTATTCGCTCAGCGAAGGGCTTACGTGGCAACTGAAGCCAATACGGTCCGTATCGATCCAATCAAATTGAAGCACACTGAGGCACGCCCGCCCATCGCTATGCCTCAGCGGCAGAAAGCTGTACAGTGGGTTGCCTTTTAGATCGCGGAAGACGAGTCTGGGTGAACACCCGCTCTTCGCCGCATTGCCACAATCTTCGACATACGCCACGGCATTCTTCGCAGGTGAGAAGGTGACGCTGCTCTTGCCGGCTTTATCGTGGGTAATCTGTTCCAAATGCGGCGGATTGCCGATCCAGATCTCGTTCTCGTAAAGGTAGAGCTCGGTGGATTGAGCGGCAACCTGAGCGATAAAAATAAGGGTCAAAGTTACGCTGCGCATGAAGCCAAGTCCTATTTAGGAGAAAGCCCGCTCGGCCCTAAACGAAATGTCTGCGGATTCGCCCCGTCTTGCCGAACTTCAAGTGTTGATGCCCCGAGCCATTTGAGGGCGTGGGATCCACGGCCGTTAACGGTCAATGGCCTTCGAATCGCCGGACCGTCCAGCGGTACCAGGACCAGAAAATATCCGCGCTCTAGATAATCTCCGCCACCCGTGGCGGAGGGTTCTGGAGCCACCCAATCAAAGATGCTCTCGACGAACGCGATTGCGCTTCCATCCGGCCGCCACGCCAAATCGCTGACCAAAGCGCGGATTCCGATGTGGGTTGCGCCCTTTTGCGCGATCTCGTTCGGATTGTCCATGTCATGGCAGAACTTCCCCGACGTCCGAAGCGGGTACATCAACTGATCGTCCAAGCAAAGGAAGAAACTCTGTGCCCACGGCGGGGCGAAATGGATGACCGGGCCTCCATACGCCATGTGCGTCCGATCTGGCGACCACGCGAATGGGCCGCCGGAATAACCCGCAACTGAAGCCGCCTTGGAAATCGACATCACCGAATATTCACTGAGCGATGGATTTAAATGGCAATGGAAGCCCACCCGATCCCGGTCGATCCAGTCCAAATGAAGCACGCTGAGACACGGAAGTCGATCGCTATGGAGCAGCGGCGGAAAGCTATACAGCTCGTTGCCTTTCAGATCGCGGAAGACGAGCCTGGGTGAACACCCGCCCTGTGCCGCATTGCCACAATCTTCGACATACGCCACGGCATCCTTCGCAGGCGAGAAGGTGCCGTAGCTCTTACCGGCTTTATCGTGGGTAATCTGCTCCAGATGCGGCGCATTGCCGATCCAGATCTCGTTTTCGTAGATGTAGATCTCGGTTGTTCCAGCGGCGACGTGAGCGATCGAGAGAAGCGCCAACGCTACGCGGCGCATGCGGCTAAGAATTTCTCGACCTCATCGCGTGACGGAGCTGAAGCCTGCGCCCCAAGTTTCGTCACCGAGATCGCGGCCGCCGCATTGGCAAATGGCAAAGCCTCGGACAGTCGCTTGCCTTCAGCCAGAGCGATGGCCAGAGCGGCATTGAACGTGTCGCCGGCCGCTGTAGTATCGACGGCCCTCACGCGATAGCCGGGATAGTGAACGCCCTCCGCGAAACAGCCGGCTTCGCCGAGCTTCAGAATCACGGTGCGGGGCCCAAGTTGCCGCAGCGCGGCAACAAGCGCCGGGGCATCGTCCGCCATGACACGCGCTATCGGCCTTCCCAACAGAGTCAGTGCTTCGCCTTCATTTGGCGTAAGGATATCCACGTAGCGTAAGAGTTCGCCGGATAATGGCTGCGCCGGAGCCGGATCGAGGATCGTCGTGAGCCCTTCCTCTTTCGCGAGTCGCAGCGCCGCGATGACCGTAGCCAGCGGACTCTCTAGCTGGAAAAGCGCCAGCCGCGCGCCGCGAAGCACTTTCCGCATGGCCTCCACGTCCGACGCCGCCAAGTCCATATTTGCGCCCGACGCCACGACAATCGAATTCTGCCCTTGCGCGTCGACCCAGATCAATCCGACGCCCGTGGGATTCGCGCGCGAAGCATGCACTGCCGACACATCCACCCCGGCCGCGGAAAGACTCGCCTTCAGATGGTCTCCAAATACGTCCTGTCCGACGCGCCCGACCATCCGCACCGAAACCGCGCGCCCGCCCAGCTTGCCTGCCGCGCATGCCTGATTCGCCCCTTTGCCGCCCGGAAGCATCTGAAATCCCCGGCCCAGAATGGTCTCGCCCGGCGCCGGAAGATGTTCTACGGACACCACGAAATCCATGTTCAAGCTGCCCACCACCACAACCGCCGCTTGCGACTCCATCTTCGAAGCTACTCAGCGCGACAGGTCGATGCCGAGCTTCTTCAACTCCTCGGCGTAGTAGCGCTTTTGCAGCAGATCCCACTCCTCGCTGCCTTCCGGAATGTCGCGTTTGATGGTGCGAACCTTGTCCCTCGAGGCCCGGTCCACCTTTTCTTCGGCAACCAAAAGATCCGTCATGGCCCGCACAATCACCAGGCGCACCTCGTTCTGATCTTTCTTGATGCGCAATTCCCGGGATTTCTTCATGGCCGCCACCAGCTTGTGCGACATGTCCGAAATCTTATCGCGCGACAGTTTCATGTTGTCGCCGGTGTCGCGACCCGAAGCCCGCAGCACCTTCCTTTGCGAGATCAGCGCGTTCTTTGCCCGCCGGAACATCTCCTGGTAGCTGACGCCTTCGCGGCGCATATACTCGCTATACTCGCCCAGCAGTTCGCGTACTTCGTCATTCAGGCGGTCTTCCACCAGCAGCTCTTCGGTGATGATCTCTCCGATCATCTCGGCAATTTGGTCTGGAACGTGCGTTTCAATGGTGGCGGGCGTCAGTTTGGCGACAATCTGGCGCGCAATGTAGGTGACTAGTTCCCTGGCAAGCAACATCCGGTGAGTTTCTTCTCGCTTCCGTGCGTTCTAGGCCAGTGTAAGGTGCGGGAGGGACCGCGTGCAACTACTCGCCCTGCTTCGCGTTTAAGATGTTACTCAAATGGAAAAGCTGGCCGATACCTCTCTCCCGATTCATGACCTGCTCCGCCGGCGATGGAGCCCGCGAAGTTTCTTGGCACAATCGCTCTACCCGGCGACGCTGGAGCTTCTGCTGGAAGCCGCGCGTTGGGCCCCTTCCGCGAACAATGAGCAGCCGTGGCGCTTTCTCTACGCCTATCGCGAAGAGACGGAACGCTTCGAGCGCATGCTGAGCTGTCTGGCGGCGCCCAATATCGTGTGGGCGCGGAATGCCGCTCTGTTGATGTTTCCGCTCGCGCAACTCACATTCACCCGCAACGGGAATCCAAACCGCCACGCCTTCTACGATGTTGGCCAAGCCGTGGCAAATCTCTCGTTGCAAGCTACCGCAATCGGCGTTGGCGTACACCAGATGGCGGGCTTCGATCCGGCCAAGGTCCGCCAACTTTTTAACGTGCCGGAGAATATGGATGCGGTAGTGGGTTTGGCCATCGGATATCCTGGCGAGCCGAACGCGCTTCCGCCTCCCTACAACGAGCGTGAAATAGCGCCGCGTCAACGCAAGCCAGTGGGCGAGTTGATTTTCCGCGAGCCATGCAGGTCTTAATCTCAATGCTCCGGGGCGTCAACGTCGGCGGCCATCACAAAATCAAAATGGACGCTTTGCGTGCTCTCTACGAGTCGCTCGGCTTCGAGTCTCCCCAGACCTTCATCCAGAGCGGCAACGTCATCTTCAAGACCGCCGAAGCCGCTTTGGCCGGGGTGGCCGTCAAAATCGAGAATCAAATCGAATGCGTGTTCGGCTTCCGCCCCCGCGTTATTCTGCGCACGACAGCCGAGCTTCGTAGCGTGATTACGCGCAATCCGTTTGCAAACCGAAGCGGAATCGACGGAAGCAAGTTGACGGTGAACTTTCTCGCCGGGGATCCTGGCCCGGAAGCCCGCGATAAGGTGCGTGAGATCAAGGCCGATCCGGAAGAACTTCACATCCACGAGCGGGAACTTTACATTTATTTTCCGAACGGCATGGGTCAATCGAAGCTGCCCGCCGCCGCGATCGATCGCGCCCTGAAAATCCCCGGCACAAAGCGCAACTGGAACAGCGTTTTGAAGCTGCGGGACATGGCGGAGGCGATGGATTCGCGGTCTTAGTCGGCTACTTTGGATTACTGAATAAACAGGGAGATGGGATCCGTCGCGTCGCCATTTACCGCGACAAAAAGATTCGCCGTACCCGGCGTGATTCCCGCGGGAATCTGGGCGCTGATTTGCCATAAACCGACAAACCCTGGAGCTAACCCGGAGAAATAGGGCGTGACGGTTTGGCCGCCGATGCTGACGGTAGTCGCCCCGGCATAGGCCAACTGCGCAGTGGGCGCGGCGTGTCCGGTAGCTATCCCCGGGCTAACCGGGCCCTGTCCGGTCCCATAGAGAATGATGTAGCTACCTCTTTTCGCCGGGGTCGCGCTCGTGTTCAACGAGCCGTCGTCATTGTTGATCGCCGAAGGGTACAAACCCGCTGCTGCTGGCGCGACGGGAACGACTATTAAATCGCTATTCGTGTCGCCAAAGGTTACTTTGACGTTGGTGGTCGTTTTGCCGGTCAACTCGAGCGGAACCTGCAAGTTTATCTGCCCTTGCGATGCGTAAAACAAAGGGGCCGGCTGCCCGTCAAAGGTGACGCTGACACCACCTATGGCGGTCGAGTAAGTGCCGCTGGCGTCAGGGGTGTTAATGAGCTCCGCAAGCGGTCCAACACTAATTCCAAAGAGCGAAATATCTTCTCCTGGCGCCACGGCGGTACCGTAAAAAGTGAACGCGTTGACCAGGCTGTATTGATTGAAGATGGGTCTGGCCGGTGCGATCATCAGTGCGCCTGAGAGGGCAGTGCTGCTTGTCCCATGGCTGACAAAAATGCTGGCCAGCGCCAGTGTCTTTCTGGATGGGACGTTCAGGGTGAAATGAATCAACGGATATTTCAACGTCGGTGAAACGGTGAGGGGCGAGGTTCCGACGAAGAACGAACCCGGCTCGACCGAAGCGGGACCGAAGACGCGGATATCCTGCTCGGTCAACTGATCGAGACCCACTCCCGCAATCTGTACATCAACCAAACCGCCCGAGGGGACTACCTGCCGGCCGGAGCTGAAATATGCGGCGTAATTCACATCGACCCACACGATGGAGATGGCTGTTTTGCCAATAGGAACCGTGATGTCAATCGGATTGACCGATCCGGCGGCCACCGCTATTGCCGTCGGGTTCTCGTTGCCCCCTCCAAATCCGGCTTGGAAATTCGTGCTGAGAACTTGCGGAGGGAACTGGAAGGTATCGGCGCTGAACAGGCCGTCGATGGGCTGGGCGTAGATACGATAGTTCCCAATCGGCACTCGAAATGAGTATGCCCCGCCCCCAACATTCGAAATCCCGCCGACAGCAACTCCGGTCGAACGGTCGATTGCCGTTATGAGGCCGCCACGCAGTGGTTCGCCGCTGGTGGAGGTTAGATGACCGCTAATCGTTCCATAGAGCGGTCCGCCTGGCGCTGGGTACGCTTCGCGCGCGAACGCTAGATCGTCTTCGCTCAACGTGCGTTGACTGATATCGTCAGTGCCGATCGCGTAGAACATGGTGGACCCATAAACGCCGCTATGGCTGGCGCCCAGAGAATGTCCCATTTCATGCGCAGCCACGGCCTGCAAGTCAGTCGTGTCGGCCGACGGCGTGGTGGAGAAAGTAGCTAGCTTTATGTCGGTATTGAAGACAATGTCCGTGTGGGTGAGTTGGCCGTCGGCCACGGTGAAGTAGGTAAATGTAACAGCCAGCGCGTCCTTGATGGCCGCGCCGCTCTCGGCATTACTCTGGAACGAAATCACGTTTTGGCCATCGTCGCCATTCGACCGCAGCGTGGTCATCTGTAACTGGTTGAAGTGAATCGTGGTTCCCGAGATCGAGCTCCAGGTATCGGCAGCCGCTTGGAGCGCCGCCGTGACATCCGTGTCAGAAGCTATGACATTGGGACCATGCGTGAGGTTCACCCGAAACTGGATGGCGGTTACATCTTTACGGAACAGAGGCGCCGCTCCTTCTGGCGCACCGGCGCGAACGTACGGAAAAGCTGCGGTCGCGAGGATCAATAGGCAGCCGGAGAGACTGGAGACGCGGTTGATCATCGCGCTATACGGGGAATCAACGCGCCCACACGAGCACGGAATTCGCTTAAGGAAGCACCATCGAGAACACGGACTGAAGTTTCGGACGGCGCGGAAGCGCGAGGAACGAATTCGACCGCGGATGAAGTCGAGTGGATGCGATTATCAGGTGTCACCAGATACTTTCCCTGTGACCATCCCACGGTTCGCTTGAAGCCGATTGGCGTGTCGGCGACAAAGAGCAGCACCTGTTCGCCCGGCGTATACCGGACGGCACCCTCGACCCGCAACCCGCGCCCATCCACAATCCCGCCGGGCTCGCTGACAACTAGAGTCGACATCGCTGGGCCTTTGGTCACTGAAGAAACCCGGATCTCAGTATGTGTCCAGATGTACTGGTGAGCCGGATCCCAAGCGGCCCAGGACCGCACTACCTCCCCGGTGACAATGCTTTCCGACTTACCAACCATCCGTTCCAAACTAATCTGAGGAATCATTGTGGCCTGAGCGCTAGGAACAAAGCTCAAGAATGCCGAAACCGATAGAATAAGTCGCATCAATTCCCCTCGACTTGCTGGTTACTTCAGGCGGCGGTGAAAAATAAGTTGTGTTAGTGAGTGCTCCCTATATTACCCTACTTTCGCCGGAAACGTGCGAAATAATACGCAATCACTTGATTGCGAAAATACGGCTCACTTACTGCGCCCGCAACGCAACCGAATCTAAAGGTTCTAATTCAGTCGCGCGCTCTTCAACAACATCTCGAGCGAAACCGCTTCCAAGGCGTCCTCATGTGTGGCTTCCAGTCGCACCAGCCCCATCACGCCCGCTTCAAACGACTTCTTCCACGGACCTACGCACACACACCACGAATCTCCCGCTTTCAGGCCCGGAAAACCCCACTCCGGATGCGGCGTAATCAGGTCATTCCCAATCGAAGCCTGGTGCTGCAGAAATTCGTCATTAACCAGAACGCAGACCGTGTGCTTGCCGACATCGTCCGGCCCCGTGTTGCATTTTCCGTCGCGATAAAACCCCGTCAGTGGATTGGTGCAGCAGGTCTGCAGGACGCTTCCCAGAACGTTTTTCGTCATCGCTACCAGCCTACCTCCATCTCCACTGACCCGCTCCCTCTTCCCGGAAACGCTACAATTGATTCTGATGCGAGGCGCGCGCTGGCTGCTGATCTTAGCCATTCTCGCGGTCCTCGGCGGCACAGGGATCACGTACCTCCTCCAGACCAAGGCTGCTTCTTCCCGTTCTCCCAGGAAACCGGATGCCATGCCTGAGGGCACCAACGCCACCGCCGAAGGCTTCGAATGGCAGCAAAGTTCTCCGGATAAACCGCCGGTGAATATCCGTGCGACCAGTTATCGCCAGGTGGGCAATTCCTCTTTGTACGAACTCGAAGGCCTCCAACTGCGGATTTACCAGAAGGACAAAGAGCATTTCGATTTCGTGAAAAGCGCTAAGGCGCAGTTTAATCAGTCCGAAGGAAAGATGTTCTCCGATGGCGAAGTCGAAATCACACTCAATGTTCCGGTGAAGGACCCCGCCGCCCACGCCCTCACCTCCATCAAAACATCGGGTGTCACCTTCGAGAGCAAAACCGGCAAGGCCGCCACCGACCGCGCCACCGCGTTCACGTTCGAGCACGGTGACGGCAAATCGGTTGGCGCTTCTTACGATCCGCATACGCGCGAGTTGCATTTGCTTAAGCAGGTCGAGCTGCACATGCAGGGAAGCGGCCCCAAAGCCAAACCGATGACCGTGCAAGCCGGCGAGCTGACCTATAAGGAGGCGGGCTCCGTCATCTGGCTCAATCCCTGGGCGAAATTGACGCGCGATCAATCGGTCATCGACGCTGCCGGAACCGTCATCAATTTGAAAGACGGCGCCATCCAAGCCATTGATGCGCAGAAGGCGCACGGCACCGATAAATATCCCAAGCGGCGGGTGGAGTATTCGGCCGACAACCTGCACGTGACCTACGGCGACGATGGTGAAGTGCAAAAGGTCTCGGGCACCGGCGCCGCCCGTCTAATCGCCACCACTGCCGAGACCGCGACCACCATGACCGGCGATCGCGTCGATCTCGACTTCACGAATCAGGACGGGGAAGCTACGCTCACGACTGCCCAGGCGAACGGCAATGCGGTTGTGGAAGCCGAGCCCGTCCTCGCCGCGGAAATCAAGCCGCCCCCGACGCGCATTTTGCGCAGCGCCACTATCGAAATGCACATGCGTGCCGGCGGAAAGGAAATTCAGCAGGTGCGGACGCACGCCCCTGGCACGCTGGAGTTTCTGCCCAATCAAGCGTTGCAGCGCCACCGCATTCTGCAAGGCGAGCGGATGACCATCGACTACGGGCCGAAGAATCAGATCTCGAATTTCCAATCCTCGAAAGTTACTACCACGACCTTCCCATTGCCGGGCCCGGCTAAAGCCAAGGGCCCTGCGCCGGTTCCCAGCAAAACCACCAGCGACAACCTCTATGCCGATTTCGATCCGAAGAGCGGCCAGTTGCAGCATATCAAGCAGGAGGGTAATTTTATTTACGTCGAAGGCGATCGCAACGCGCGGTCTGAAACGGCTGCGCTCGATTCGGAAAAGAACGTGATGGATCTGGATCGCGCCGCCCGCTTCTGGGATGCCACGGGTTCGACCAATGCCGATCACATTCAACTTCTGCAATCGACCGGCGACGTCACCGCCACTGGCCACGTCAACACCAGCCGGCTGCCGGACAAGAAGCCCGGAGCGAAACAAAGTGCCGAACTGCTCGATGGCGACGAGCCTATCCAAGGCACTTCGGCACGGATGACCTCCGCCAACAAGAACCGGTTCGTTCACTACGAAGGCAACGCCGTGCTCTGGCAGGGAGCCAACCGGGTGCAGGCCGACAGCATCGATCTGGACCGCGAGAAACATATGCTGACCGCCACTAATAAAGTGTTAAGTCAATTTCTCGACAAACCCAAAGAAGTAAATCCTAAAGCCGATAACTCTGCCGCGGTGCCTTCCGTCTTCACCATGGTGCGCGCCGCTAAGATGGTCTACACCGATCAGGACCGCGTCGCGCATTACACCGGAGCCGTGAGCCTCACCCGCCCCGACCTCACTGTCGCATCGTCGGAATTACGTGCCACACTCGCGCCCAAAGAAACCTCCGCCGATTCGCGAATTGAAAAGGCCATCGCGGATGGAAGCGTTCAGATCGTGCAGATTTCCCCGTTCCGCAATCGCAAAGGCTTGAGCGAACATGCCGAATACTACACCGCCGATCAACGTATTTTTCTTAGCGGAGGCGATCCGCAACTGATAGACAGCAAACGCGGCAATACGCGCGGCCGCGAATTGACCTACTTTGCCGACGATGATAGGCTGCTGGTGAGCGGCGATGCCTCGAAACCCGTGAGCAGCCGTCTCCATCGCAAGTAACACTTCATGCAAATCCTGGAAACGGCCGAGATCTCGAAGACTTATCGCGGCCGGCGGGTGGTCGACGATGTCTCCATCTTCGTGAAGCAAGGCGAAGTTGTCGGCCTCCTGGGACCGAACGGGGCGGGGAAGACCACTTCGTTCTATATGATTGTCGGGCTGATCAGCCCCGATTCCGGCAAGGTCATGCTCAATGGCGAGGATCTGACGCAAATGCCTATGTTCCGGCGCGCCCGCCAAGGCATCAGCTATCTGCCGCAGGAGCCCTCGGTATTTCGCAAGCTCACCGTGGAGCAGAACCTGATGGCGATCCTTGAAACGCGAAACCTCCGCTCCGCTGAGCGCCGCGAGCGCATGGACCGTCTGATCGAGCAGCTCGGCCTTGAAAGAGTGCGCCGTAGCAAGGGCTTTGTGCTGTCCGGGGGCGAGCGCCGGCGCGTCGAGATCGCCCGCTCGCTGGCCATCGATCCCTCCTTTCTCCTGCTCGACGAGCCGTTCTCCGGCATCGACCCGATCCAGGTGGGCGAACTGCAGCGCATCATCTTCGACTTGAAGAGTTCGGGCATAGGGATTCTGGTCACCGATCATAATGTCCGCGAGACCCTGATGGTTACGGACCGCGCTTATATCATCAACAACGGCAAGATTTTCCGGTCCGGCTCGCCCGAAGCACTAGGGCGCGACCCAGAGGTGAAACGGGTCTATTTGGGGGAATCGTTCACGTTCGGCTCCGGTCCACTGCCGCCCGTAAACTAGGGCGGGCTTATAATAGATTCAGATGAGTTTGCTCTCGCCCAGATTGCAGTTGAAGGTCGCGCAGAAGCAGATTCTTACGCCGGGGCTGGTCCAGATGGTGACCGTCCTCCAGTTGAATCGTCTCGAGCTCAAAGAGATGATCAACCAGGAGATCATCAATAATCCGGTCCTGGAGGAATCGGCCGATGCTGACGAGATCTCTCCGGAAGAGCTCCAGCCGCTGCTTGAGGCCGAGCGGGCTCATGATCCCGCCGACCGCAGCATCCTTGAAGCCGGCATGGTCGATTCCAACGATCTGGATGGCACCAACGGCGCGCTCAGTCCGAATTTGATCGGCGATAGCGGAGCGGAATCCGGCGAGCCGCCCTCATCCGAGGTGCTCCCACTGGAAAATCTCGCCGGCGAAGCGATCGAGCCCGCAGTTACCGATCCCTTCGATGAAATCGATTTTGGGTCGTTCTTCGAAGAGTATCTCGATCCTGGTTATAAGAGCCCCGCGGCGGAATCGGTCGACAAGCCCTCGTTTGAGACCTTCTTATCGCAGCCCGTCACGCTCACCGCTCACCTGCGCTCGCAACTGAGTGTCAGTCTGCTTTCGGACGACGTTCGCGATGCGGCTGAATCCATCATCGGCAATCTGGATGAGGACGGTTATCTGATCGCATCGCTCGATGAGATCGCCTCCAGCGGCGAACACTCCCGCGACAATATCGACGCTGCATTGAAAGCCGTGCAGTCTCTTGATCCCGCGGGCGTGGGAGCGCGCGATCTCAAGGAGTGCCTGATGTTGCAGATCGAAAGCCGCAACGGCAAAGGCGGCGTTGCGTGGCAAATTGTCTCGGGCTATATGCGGCTCCTCGAAACGCGCCAGCTCAAAGAACTCGCGAAAGTTTTAGGACGGCCGCACGAGCACATCGAGATCGCCGTTAAGTCCATCCGTCATCTGAATCCCCGCCCCGGCATCCGGTACTCCGGGCCCGGCGCGCGATTGGTGGAGCCCGACGTCTACTTCATCAAGGATGGCGACGATTACATCATCCAGATGAACGACGAAGAAGTCCCGCAGCTTCGCCTGAATGCGCAGTATCGCAAAATGCTCGACCGCGATAACGGCGCCACCAAAGAGGTTCGCGACTATGTCCGCGAGCGCTACACCTCCGCCATCCAGCTCATGAAAAATATCGAGCAGCGGAAGCAAACCATACAAAAAGTCTGCGAAGCCATCAAGCGCAGGCAGTATGAATTTCTGGCGCTGGGTCTCGATTTCCTGAAGCCGATGATGATCAAGGATGTCGCCGAAGAAGTGGGCGTGCATCCCTCCACCGTCAGCCGCGCCGTCGCCAACAAATACGCGCATACGCCCCAAGGCGTGTTTGAGCTGCGCTATTTTTTCTCGGAATCCGTACAAGGTCCTTCGGGCGGCGATCTGCCGCTGCTGTTGCTGAAACGCAAAGTCAAGAAGATGATCGAGGAGGAAAACACGAGACGTCCGCTTACCGATGAACAGATCACCTCGCTGTTGCAGGCCGAAGGAATCGATGTCACGCGGCGCACGGTGGCGAAGTATCGCGAGGACATGAAAATTCCGTCCACTCATCAGCGGCGCGTCCGTGACTAAACGCCGATGAAAATCACGTATACGGGGCGGCATGTGGAGCTTGCGCCGGCTCAGGTTCGGAAAATAGAAGAACAATTCAATACCATCGCGAAACTTCTGGATGGCAAAGAAGAGCACGAGGCTCATGTCGTGCTGTCGCAAGAGCGGCACCTGCACCACACCGAGGTTCGGACGCACTACTACGATCATGAGCTGGTCGGGCTCGCCTCTGATGTCGACATGTTCACGTCACTGCACCAGGCGATCGATCGGCTTGAGAAGCAGGCCATCAAAGTTCGGGCCAAGTGGCGCGACACCAAACGCGTTCCGAACAAACTCGCGACGGACGAGGCCTGACCACCGCCGAATGGCCAAAGCCAAGGCTGCGGAGCTTGCCCCGAAGTCCGAACTGGTCATCATCACCGGTTTAAGCGGTTCTGGAAAAGCATCCGTTCTCAAAGTTCTCGAAGACCTCGGATACTACTCGGTCGACAATCTTCCTATCGACCTCATTCCGAAATTCGCGGAGTTGACTCGCGATTCGGCGAGCATCCGCTACGCTGCCTTGGTGGTGGATATTCGCGAGCGTGAAGGGCTCAAGAAATTCCCCGCCATCTTCAAGAAGCTTCGGCAGAGTGTCACGGCGCGGCTGCTGTTTCTGGAAGCGGATGACGAAGCCATTATGCGGCGCTTCAGCGAAACGCGCCGTCCGCATCCCCTTGGCACCGATCGCTCAATCGGGCAGAGCATCGCCGACGAGCGCAAGCAACTCGCTCCCATCAAGGCGCTGGCCGACCTCAACATCAATACGTCTAAGTTCACCGTCCACGAGTTGCGCGATTTCATTCGCGAGAAGTTCCGCGGCGAGCGCGAAGAAGCCAAGATCATGGTGTACGTCACCAGCTTCGGCTACCGTCACGGCGTGCCCCCGGACAGCGACCTGGTTTTCGACGTGCGCTTTCTTCCCAACCCCAACTACATCCCGAAATTCAAGCAATTGACTGGACGCCATCCCAGTGTGGCCCGCTACATCCGCTCTTTCCCCCAAACCACCGAGTTCATGAATCGAATCTCGGAGCTTCTGATTTATCTGCTGCCGCACTACATCAAAGAAGGCAAAAGTTATCTCACCATTGCGTTCGGATGCACCGGCGGCCACCATCGCTCGGTGATGATCGCCGATCAAATCCGGAAAAATTTAACGCAGGCCGGTTTCCAGGCCAAAGTGACGCATCGGGATATGACCAAAACGGTGTAACCGCTTACATGCCCGCGGGTGCTTTCCGATCCTCACAATGCTTTCGCGCCCATGATAGAGTGAGGTCCTAGAACACACGAGGGACCCCCAAATGAAGTTGGCGGTATTCGCAATATTAGGACTTTGTCTCGCCCCGATTCTGCCCGGCAATGAGTCGCTCGACCGCGCCGCGCAGTCGGAAAAGTCTGGCGACGCGGCCCAGGCTCGCAGCATTCTCGCAAAGGTTGCTCAAACATCTCCCAACGATCCGCAGGTGGTTTTGCAGTATGCCGAATTCTTGGATCGCTACAACGATGCCGAGGCTCGCGGCGCTTACCGCAAACTGGTGGATCTGCCGTCCGCGTCCTCGTCCCCGGTCTTTGACCGTACCCGCGTTCTTCGCCGTCTGGTAGTGCTCGATCTGATCGCCGGCGATCGCACATCCGCCGTCTCGGATATGGCGGCTTACCATGCGGCGGGCGGACCGGACTGGGCGGGCGCGTCGCTTCCGGCAGCTAAAGCAGCACCCGCTCCGGATTCGGGCTTCATCCAGATCCCCGGTCCGCTGCGTTCATTCGCGCGGATGTCGGCTATCTCGGCCGACATCCAACCGGCCGATGTCCTGCCCGCGCTGGCCCGCAACGTGGTTACAAACGGCTATCAAGCCTCGCACAGCAATGACACCCTGGAACAGACCGAGTACCTCAAGCTGGTTCATCGGTATCTGGCGCAAGTTCGTGAGCTGGAAAAACTCGCCGGTGCCGATAAGTTCATTCGCATCGAGAATTGCGATTCGGCTCAAACCGGAGAACTGCTGCGGGTCGTTGGCTTCCGTATGCGCGGCGGCTGCGGCAGTGAGGTGGTGCTCGAAACCGTGAATGCCACGCGCGCCTTCCTGACCACAGATTCCGGATTTCCCATGGCCGAACTCGAGCAGGCGCTGCGCACCAATAAGCCCTTCGCCTACGATTTCACGCCCACCACCGTGCCTGTGCTCTATGGGCCCGACTATTGGATTACCGCCAAAGAAAAAGGGTCGGGAGACTTCATCGACGCGTTTCTTTCCGATCCGTCGCTCTGCCGCTTCTATCTCGGCATGTCGAAGCTCGACCTCGAAACTGCCGAGGAGTTGAGGAAGGGCATCCCAGCGGGGCGCATTCGCGCCTACGCTCACGTTCTCGACTTCTTCGGCGGAATGTTCGAGATTCGCGACGGTCGAGCTGTGGTGCCCGGCGGCGCCCGGTCAGCCGCAATGTGGACTGAGCTTGCCGGGGCCTCGCCCGACAAAGGCGCGGCATTCTTCGAAAAAATTCTGGCGAAAGACGACGGCTGGCTGGCAAGTCTGTATGACGCCTTGGCGCGCATCCACGGACCCGTCCAGGTCTATCTCACCGATCCGGCCCGCATGCGGCGCTTCTACGCGGCCGTCCGCGGGCACGTCACCAGCCCTGGGCCGGCTCGTCCGGTGTTCCGCGCCAATGCCGACATGATGCTTCTGACCACGCGCCTCCGCATCGACTCCGACGGTCGCCCGCACATTCCCGGCAATCTCGACGTTTGGAAAAACCTGTTCATCAACCATCCTCATGGCAAGTACGACGGAAAGTTGACCAAAGCCGCATCCGGCTGGAAGGATGCCGACGACGTTCTCGAGGCGCTATTCGGCCTGTCGCGAAAGGCCGTCGAGAACGAGCCGTTGAAGATCTTCATGACGTTGACGGATCTCGACCGCTACCGCGCCCGCCCGCTCGCGGCCGCCACAGTCGACCGCCTTGCCCGTGGATTTAAAGATTACGGCGCGCAATACAGCATCTTCAACGATGGCCCTTCGATTACCGATGACACCATCGTTCGGTTCCTCGACACAGCCGACAGCGTCGGGCATATCAAGGACATGCTGCTGCGCCAGAATTCGGTCGCCACCATGCAAGCGCTTGTCGGGTTGTGGCAGATCTTTTCACGCCAGGGTTCCATTCCCGCGGCCCAAACCAATGACGCGCTGGCTGGAATCATCAAGCCCTTCGAGGAAGTGAGCAATGAACGCGATGTGTTCGACGCCGGGCGCAATGGTGTGAAGCTCTTGCTGGTAGCGACAGGCAGCAATCCGGCAGTGCTTGCGACCGGCGCGCAGGATCGGTTGCTCGATCTTCTCGCCGGGGCCGACAGCACTGATTCCGATTCGCACGCGCAGATCGTCCAGCAGATGCAGCACATCCTCGACGCGCAGCGCATTCTTTCGCTCAATACGTTGTTTCAACTCGCCGATAATCTTGACAGCGTCCGCCGCGGCGAAAAGCTGAACACCGCGCTCGTCACCAAGCTGGCCAGCCGAGTCGCGGAGATTCAGGTGCCGCGGAACTCGCTCACCGGCGCCGAAAAGAATGCCATGGCCTTCGGTTACTGGACCGAAAAGCATGTCGACTCCGAGAGGAAATTCAACATTCGCGCCGCGCTCGATAAGGGCCAAGGCGACGCCGAGAAACTGAGCGACATTCGCGGAGGTCTCGCGCCTTTCCTGCGTGACACGCTGGTGGCGTACAACTACGCGCATTACGCGCCGCCCGGAGCGCAGATTCTTTACACCAACCCGCTGTTCGTGCGCGGGCACGATTTCATCGGAATGCAGGGGGCTCTGCACACGTGGAAAGCGACCGAGATGCTTGGCACGGGGTGGCCTTCGAATGGCGGCGGGCGTCTCACCGGGTCGCTCTCGAATCTGCCCTATGCTCTGGCGGAGGCCGAGCAAAACTTCCTGATTCCCGCGCAGACACAAGCGTTGATCTGGGGCGATCTGGTTCCTCAGATGATTGTCAGCGCCAAGATCCCGCGCTGGTGGAGTGTGACGCCGGCACAAGTTCACTGGGTTGGTTTGCAGATGCGCCTGGCCGAGTCGCTGCTCGCCGAATCCGCATTGAACCCGGCCCTTCGCGATCGCGTGCTCGCCATCGTCAATATGCAAGCCGCTCCCGCACGCACGTACGCCGCGAGGCAGATGCTCGCAGCCGGCGACGTCCAAGGCACCATCGACCGCCTCACTCCCTCGGAACTCTACGCCGTCGGAACGGAATTTCTGAAGCAGCAGTCGACGAGCACCGACCCCGCCGCCGTGGAACTCCGCGAGCTGCTCGCCGCTCATCCTCAGGATGTTTCCGAGTCCGCCATCTCGCGGGCATTCGGCACTCCGAAACCAACGCTCGCAAATTCCTATCGTCCGGAACTTTTACAACTCCGCACGTTCCCAACCCTGATGGGCTACTCCAGCCGCATCATGGCGGAAAGCTGGGAATCGAATACCCTGTACTGGGCAGCCGTTGCCGATCAGGTGCACGCCACCCCGTCGCAGCTCAACGTACTAATTCCAGAGTGGACTCAGAAAGTAGTCGAACGCATCTTTGCCTCGCATCTGGAAGATTGGCCCGCGCTGCTGAAATCATTGCGCCTTGTCGGCGCCGATATCAAAATGAAGCAGTCCGCAACCCCGGTTGCTGGTTTATAACTTGTCTAGGAGAGTCTAGTGAAGAAGCTTTCTACTCGCTTCATTGCCGTTATATTCACCGCGCTCGCGGTCTGCGGTTCGTGCGCCTTCTGGCTTATGGGTCAGGAGAGCACGCCTGTCTTCAAGTCCAAAGTAGATCTGGTGGTATTGAATTTCACGGTTACCGACAGCAAAGGGCGGTACATTAATAATTTGAAGCCGGCCGACTTCAAAATTTATGAAGACGGCATTCCGGAGAAAATCACCACCTTCGAAGAAGGCAATAAACCCGTGATGCAGGTGATGGACGACGGCAGCATGAAGCCGTTGATCACCGCTGAAAATCCCGCCACCTCCGGCGGAGCCAAGCCTGGCCTCGATCCCCGATCCGACGCATTCGTCGGCACCAATGTTTTTGTGCTTTTCGATACCAGCAACTTCATGTATCGCGGGTTCGTTTACGCCGAGGATGCCATCGCCGATTTCGTGCGTGGTCTGGACCGTGCCGATTCCATCGCGGTCTACACGTTCAGCCGCAATCTGTCGCGTGCCGCCTCACTGACGCGAGATCGCTCGGACGCGATCCTCGGCCTGCGCAAATCGGTCGCCGGCGATGATACCGCGCTCTACAACGCGCTTCTGCTCTCTCTCCGCGATGCTGCCAAAGTTCCCGGCCGCAAAGTCGTTATCGTATTCTCGAACGGTCCCGACAACGCCAGCATGGTCGCACCCGACGATGTTCGCGCCGTCGCCGAAGATGAAGGCATCCCCATCTACGTTATCTCGACCAACGAAGTGAATAAGGATTCCATCTCTAGCGGAGTGTTCCGGCGGATTACCAGCCGCACCGGCGGCAAAGCTTACTGGGCCAAGACCTGGCAGAAGCAAGTCGAAGCGTTTGAGAATATCCGGGAAGATCTTGGCAATTCCTACACGGTTACCTACTACCCGGCCGCCAACCAGAACGAAGGATTTCGTAAGTTTACGATCGAAATCGCTGGTGACGCCGGAAAGAAATATCGCATCCGATCACGCCCGGGATATCGCCCGCGAACTTTCTAAAAGCTTGCGTCAGGGCACATTCTGGTGTTCCGGATGCCCGCATGCCGGGAATACGCTGTTGAACGAGTTTCCCTTGTACTCCAGCGCTTCGATCATCCCCGCCCGTGAAGTATAGAAAGCGAATGTATTCTGCGCTTTGATCAATCGGTAGACGTTGTATGCCGGATGCTTGCGGCTGGCATCGCGTTCAGGAATTGACATCTCCGCAATCAGGTTACCGCGCCCCGCCGCACTGGCCGAGTGAAAATCGCTTGCCGCAGGGTGTTCATCCCGGCACGCCATCTCTCGCGCAGCGCTGGCACTTCGCCCGAAGCCTGCAGCAGAAAGTCGATGTAGTGCGCGCAGTGCGCTTCGCGAGCTCCGGGCGTATCGTCGGTCGGGATCAGGATTTCCGTAAAGGCCTGCAATGCCTCAAAATCCGCCGCGTCGAAAAATTGCGGCTTGTAGTCGCGCAGCAATTGCGGCTCCGGCGGCGGCGCGGAACTGGTGTTGTGCTTGTGCGCATCCGCAGCCCGCAGCCACGCCGCAAAAAATTCAGCAGCGCCGGGTAGGGCTGCGGCTCGCGCGGCAAGCAGCAGAAGGTCGCGCCGGGACGGAAGCATTTCTCCATTATCGGCCTCCCGCTTGGCCGGTGGCATACGTTGGACGCTCGGCTGCCGCCCACCGACTACGCCCGTGCCTCCGTCGAGACATTCGCCGCGCTGCGCGCCTTGAAAAAACTCGAACAGCGTAAAAGTGCCTTTCGATTGCTCTAGTGATTGTCATGCCACAAATTCAAGAACCCGCGGTAGTCACCGCAAATCTCCTGCGCAAGCTTGCCGAGGCCAAAGGGCCTTGCATCACGTTGCTGGTGCCTGGCGGTGCCGGAAACTTTCGTGCCCAGTTGCAGAACGCCATTAAAGACATCCATCGCCAGCTCGTTAGTCACGACGTGAAAGATGCCGAAAGCTGGACCGAAAACTTCGGCGTCATGCCCGAGCCGTCATCCGGCGAGACTCAGGTAATTCTGAAATCTCCGGAGATATTCGAGAGTTTTCCGCTGAGCAAGTCGTTGCCCGCCCTTGCGCATGCCGGCGAGTTCTTTATGATTCGCGCGCTTCTGCCTGCTTTCAGCAACACCGATGAGTTCAATCTTCTGGCTCTCAGTCAGAATCGCAGCCGTCTGCTGCACTGCACGTTGAAGGCGTCTGCCGAAGTCGCGCTCCCGCCCGGAACACCGGCCAGTTTGAGTGACTCGATGCAGACCCGTAAACCAGATCACACACTCGACAATCGGTTCACTGGCGGACCCTCCACCGGCTCCATGAAAGGCGTCCTCTTTACCACCAACACGGAGAGCGAAGATAAAGACGAGTACCTGCTGCACTTCTTTTCTTCGCTCGAGAAAGGTGTAAGCGCATTCCTTCGAGACAGCACCCTGCCATTGATTCCGGTTGGAGTGGAGGAAGAGCTCGCCATTTACCGCCGAGTCAATACCTATCCTCACCTTGTGGAGCAGGGTGTCGCAGGGGCTCCCGATGGTTTAAAGGGCGGAGAAATTCACAGCCGCGCGCTTGAGGTCTTGCAAGAGTGGGCCGCGGAGAATATGAAAAAAGCCTTCGCCAATTTCGATAAGCAAGTCGGCACCGGTCATGCCTCCATCCATGCGCACGACATCATCCTGGCGGCGCATGATGGCCGCGTATCCCAGCTCTTCCTTCGCGAAGACGCCGAATTCCTCGGCACCTTTGACGACGTGCGCCACAAGCTAAAGCGTCACGAGGATCCAATTACGCCCCGAGGCGACCTGCTCAATGACGCCGCTGTCGCGACCCTCAAGCATGGCGGTGAGGCCCGCGTGCTTCGCCCCGATCAGATGCCGAACGGCGTGCCGCTCGCCGCACTGTTCCGCTATGCGCTGACGCCGGCCTAAGCCTCAAGGGTTCTACCGTATTGAGTTTCAAAGGTTTGCGTGTCCTAACTTGTTGTATACGAAGGGCCCGGACCCAAGGGCGCTGGTTCGTCTTGGAGCGCCCAATGGAACGCGCGGATCGCCTTAATAAACGGGTTCCAGCAGAAAAAATCGCGAATCGGACCCAATTGATCGAGAGACGCGCCGGAATCGCGAGCGGGCAGGTTACTTGAGCTATTCGCAAAGAACGCTCGAGATTCCGCATTTATCGTACTCGATCTAGAGCCCAGACACTGCCGCAGTAAACCGAGCCAGAGATCCTGGACCCGCCCGCCTCGAGCCGCCGACGAACTTTCCCCCGCGGTGCGGAATGTACGTGAGGATAACAAATACTTTCCGCAGCTATCGGGTTAGAGCGACGCTCGGGCCAACCGTAAACTACCGGATGTAGAGATTACCGGCCAACAATCTATTCTGCTGCGCGCGTGTCCTTTTTCCAGTTAGTCAGCCACGAAGCGATGATAGCCGTTTGTAAGACACCTTGACCCAACGCTATCGTTCGCCGGTGTTCTTGGAACATCGGTAAGTACCTCGGTGAGTGCGTGAGCAATCGACCTTCCGACCCTGGGTATGTGTGCCGCCGAATGCCGCTTCGAAACCCAAGGTGCGCAGTTTCGCTAAACTTGGCTGTGCTGCGCATCGTCAACGCCACCCGCTACGTCACGCCTCTCCGTGAAGGCGGTTCGCTCCCAGCCATCGTCGAGGCCGACGATCTTGGTCTATACGTGCTTAAGTTCCGGGGAGCCGGACAGGGTCCGCTGGCATTGGTCGCCGAATTGATCTCCGGCCAGATTGGCCGCGCGATCGGGATCAAGATCCCTGAAATTGTGGTGATGGAAGTGGATGCGGCGCTCGGCGTCAACGAGCCCGACGAAGAGATCCGCGATCTTCTTAGCGCGAGCGTCGGACTGAATCTGGCGCTAGACTACCTTCCGGGCTCGATGATGTTCGATCGAGGCGCGCGCGATGCGGCCTCGGCGGAAATCGCCTCTGCCGCGGTCTGGTTTGACGCTTTCATCAGCAACGTCGATCGCACCGCCCGCAATCCCAACCTCCTGTGGTGGCACAAGACACTTTACTTCATCGACCATGGCGCCAGTCTCTACTTCCACCATAACTGGCAGAACCTGGAGCAAGCTGCGTTGAATCCTTTCTTCGCCATTCGCGATCACGTGCTGCTGCCGTGGGCCAGCGCGGTTCAATCCGCGGACGCCACTCTGAGAACGCGGCTCTCGAAAGGTTTGTTTGAGGAGGTTATGGATCAGGTTCCCGACGACTGGCTGCTGCCCGAACCTGGCGCGCTCACGCCCGGAGCCAAACGGCGCGAGTACGTTGCGTATTTTTTGCGACGCTTGGATGCCTCACCTGTATTCGTCGAGGAGGTGCTGCGTGCTCGCGCGCGACTCGTTTGATTTCGCCGCCATCCGGGTGGTGCCGCGGGTCGACCGCGAAGAGTTCGTTAACGTAGGCGTGGTTGTCTTTTGTCTGACGCAAAAATTCCTGCAAGCCCGGATTCACCTGGATCCCGCTCGTTTGAATGCCCTCTGGCCCGCGTTGGATCTCGATGAGTTAACCCGCCATTTGGAAGCTTTTCCAAAAATCTGCGCTGGCGAACCCGATGCCGGCCCGATTGCCAGGCTGTCAATTCGCGAGCGTTTCCATTGGATCGTCGCGCCGCGAAGCACCATGATCCAAATTTCCGCTGTGCATAGCGGCATGTGTGACACGCCGGCTGCCGTGCTCGATGAGCTCTTTCATCAGCTCGTCCTGAGCTAGCGGAGTGTGAGCTTGGGAACGGTCTCGCATGCTAAATTGATGCGATGCCTCAACAGAAGCGGCCGCCCTTGCATGCGCTCACCGGGCTGCGTTTCATCGCGGCGCTCCATGTGGTACTTCTTCATGTCTGTGGTTCGAATCTGACTGCGGGGTCGTACTTTCTAACGAACATCCTTCGTTCCGGATTCGTCGCCGTCGAGCTTTTTTTTGCCCTCTCCGGCTTTGTTCTCATTTACAGCTACGCGGATCGGGAATACACCAAAAGAGAGTTTTATATTGCGCGCTGGGCCCGCATCTATCCGCTGTACGCGATCGCCCTTCTTCTATCGCTGCCCAATTTCTATAGGGAGGCGCAAGCGGGTTCCTCCTCGACCGCTCCGGTCATCGCTTCTCTGCTGACGGTGCCGCTCCTGTTACAGGCGTGGTTTCCGTCAACTGCGCTCAACTGGAATTCTCCGGCTTGGTCGTTGTCAGTCGAGGCGGTTTTCTACATTTTATTTCCGTACCTCGCAAAATATCTAAAGAAAATCCCGATTGGACAATTGGGAGCAGGCTTTCTGGCTGTCTGGTTGCTCTCTTGTCTACCGCCGGGCATTTACCTGGCGACGAATCCAGACGGTGTAGGCTGGATCGGCATCCTGGTCGATGCGCCCGCAATCGCACGGGCGGACACGCACGGCTGGTTGGGTGTGGTCCACTTTAATCCGCTGGTACACATTCCCGAATTTGTCGCGGGGGCTCTCACGGGAGTTCTCTTCCTCAACCGCCGCGCCGCCGCGCCCTCTGAGACGGGCTCACTCTGGGGCATGACATTGGCGTCGTGCGCTTTGGGTGCCGGCATACTCGGCCTGCTCGCCTTCGCCGACCGCATTCCCGTGCTGTTACTCGGCAACGGGTTACTGCTTCCGCTCTTCTGCGCACTTATATATACTCTGGCAATAAATCACGATTACTTGAGCCGCTTTCTATCTTTCCCCATCATGATCCTGTTGGGGGAGGCGAGTTACGGAATTTATATTCTCCAGATTCCGGTCCGCACTATCTTCCGCGCCGCCTGGCAGGTTATCACAGGTACTAAGTTGCCTGCCGAGATGACATCATGGACCGCTGTTCTAATTTATATACTGTTTCTCGCTGTTATATGCATAGCCGCTCACTTTCTTATCGAGCGGCCGTTGCAATTACGGATTCGCGGCGCGGTGCGGGTCCCAGTGATAACATAGCCGTACTCAAAAACAGTCATCTTACATAAATGGCATGCTACGTGCCCGTAAAGTCAGCAGGAGTCTTGCCAATGCGCTTGAAAGCACTTCTGCTCTTCGCCTCTCTCACCGTTTCCGGCCACGCACTCGCCCAAACTTCCTGTGCCAGCCTGCCCCCGCTCGACCCTCGTAAAGATTTCATCGAAAATTTCTTGAATCCCTGTTACGCGATTCACTTTGCAAGCGCCATCGGCGGTGGCGGAACCCATGCCGCGGATTTGAACGCGACTTACAATCGCGCCTTTTTCAGGAACAATCCAAAGTATGAGCTCATTGTTATCGGCGCCTATCCCAAAGCTCGGTACATGTCGATCACGCCTTACGACGACCACCTAGCCATCGTCAAATCCATGTACGACGCCCAAATAACACCGCTAAAAGCCGCATACCAGAATCCTTTCCTGCCTGGCGTTCAATATAAGTCGGGGCAGCTATATGCCGCCACCGTTACCATGGGCGGCAAGGAGCCCGCACCGAACTCCGTTACCCCGGGTTGCTCTATCGAAAAATATAATATTCACGGGAATATTTTCGACGGAACAGCGCGCCACCCCGGTCTAAGTTGGAACGGGCAGCCAAATCTCCCTAGCTGGTATCCAGTCCACAACGACTTCGGGCCGAGTAAAGGCGGCCAAATAGATGTCCGGCTGTACATGAACGTTCCCGACACGAACCTGACGAAACCAATCATCCTGGCTCGCGATCTGACAACCGGATGCGCGGTGCTGCCGTCCAAGGTCCTGGCCGTTGATGGCCAGCCCCAAACTTCTGATACCATTGTCGCGAATACGATAGACTCGGGCGGCCGCTGGCTGGCTGCACTGCAAGTCGACGCGCATACAAACTACGCCAAGCAAGTCCAGCAGAAGATGTGCACAAAGGCGGATCCGATGACCCAGGTGAACTTTTTTGGCGACGATACTTACAATCCGGCTGGCAATCCTGATTCGGGCTACACCGCGGGCAACATTCCCTTCTGGTTCCTCGACTCGACCAAATTTGTGCGGATCCGGGCGCGCGTGCCTCAAATGGCAAAAATTCCCTGCAACGACTGTTCACTGACCGGCCTTGAGCAGCTTCGGTATTGGGGTCTTTCTTTTTCGGGCAGCGGGGGCGCCACTTACGCGAGTGTAGATGATTCCCAGTTAGTACTCGACCCCAACGGATATGTCACCATTATCGTCGGCTTCGGTGTCGTGCCTCCATCGTGGGTCACCCCCGCAAACGGTTATACCTACATCGACCTGACGTCGGCCGGGGTGGGGCTAAAGCAATTCAGTTTGCGGACGATCCTGCCCCAGGCTGGGTTTTCTTGCTCGGCCAGTAACATACCGAAACTGACAATGGAATACAATCCGGACGGCGGTTACATGGGCATATATGTTCCGACGATCGATCTACTGTCCGCGGGCGACATCCCGCCGTGGGCAACGCCGGTGACCCGCCCGCACCCGTATTCCTGCGCTGTTGTGCCGCCTCCGCCGCAAGCGTGCGCCGTGCAGTAGAGGTGGTGCAATAGCTCGCTCAGGGGCGCTTGTCTCCGCTAATCAGGCGTGCGCCCCGGTTGTGCGTCGCATAGTTCAGTGCCCACTCGATCAGCACGAGGACCCGGTTCTCAAACTCCACCAGGTACATCAAGTGAATGAAAAGCCACGCTAGCCAGGCAATTAGCCCGCTGAAGTGCAGCTTTCCGATCTGCGCCACGGCGGAAGCACGGCCGATTGTCGCCATACTGCCCTTGTCCCAATATTTGAACGAAACTGGTGCCGCGTTGTCGCCCACGGCGCGCCGGGTCACGCGTCGGGCCACATACCTGCCCTGCTGCATGGCCACGGGCGCCACGCCGGGCAACTGTTTGCCATCTTCGGCCGTAAACGCAGCCAGATCGCCGATCACGAAGATGTCCTGCCTTCCGGGCACGCTGAGATCCGCGTTGACCATTACGCGACCGGCCTTGTCGACGGGCGCCCCGGCGCGTTCGTTCAGCACGCGGCCCAAACGGTTCGCGCGCACGCCGGCCGCCCACAATACCGTCTTCGTCGCGATGCGTTCGGTGCGTTCACCAATCTGAATCGTCACCCCTTCGGCATCGATACCGGTTACGCGGCTGCCTGTGCGCGTGCGAACGCCCAGCGCGATCAGTGCTTTCTCAGCGCTTGCGGAAAGGTCACTTGGATAGGGTGGAAGCACGCGTTCGGCGCCCTCGATCAGAAAAATTTGCGCGTCGGGTGTGTGAATGTTTCGGAAGTCGTGTCGCAGCGTATCATTGGCGATTTCCCCAAGCGCACCCGCCAGCTCAACACCGGTCGGTCCCCCGCCGACCACAACGAAGGTCAACAAAGCGGCATGCTTCTCCGCATCCGGCTCACGCTCGGCGCTTTCGAATGCCGACAGCACTCGGCGCCGGATCTCGGTCGCATCCTCCACGGTCTTCAGCCCCGGAGCGAACTCCTCCCACTGATCGTTGCCGAAATAGTGGTGTGTCGACCCGGTCGCGACGATCAGCGTATCGTACTCATACGACCCTCCATCGGCCAGAATGACGCGCTTGCCGTCCGCATCGATGTCGCGCACATCGCCCATCAGCACACGTGTGTTGACTTGTTTTTGCAGGACGACGCGCAACGGTGAGGCGATTTCAGCCGGCGAGAGCGCCCCGGTCGCCACCTGGTATAGCAGCGGCTGAAAAAGATGGAAGTTGCGGCGATCAATGACCGTGAGATCGACAGGCGCCCGCTTGAGTGCTTGAGCCGCATAAAGCCCGCCGAAGCCACCGCCGACGATGACTACTCGGTGCTGCGGGCTCATAAAGCCCGTTCAACAACGCTTCTGATCGCTGCCGCCTTGGTGAAGCCCTCGAATCGCTGCAGCAGCTTTCCGGAGCGGTCGTAGATCAACGTGACCGGTAGCTGGTTCACTTGAAACTGCGTGTTGAGGTCTGTCACTCGCGGCGCACCCAGCGCCAGCGTGTACTTGATGGGGTTGTCTTTCAGAAACGGTTTTACTACCGGAGCTCCGTCCTCGTCGAGCGAGAGACCGATCACCGCGACACCGCGCGGCCCAAGCTCCTCCTGCATCTTGTTGAACGCCGGAATCTCCTGCCGGCAAGGCACGCACCACGTCGCCCAAAGATTCAGGACGACCACTTTCCCCTGCAGGAGAGCCGGATCGAACGATGTACCTTCGAGAGTGGTAAACCCGCTAAACGGCGATGCGCCCGCAGCAGCCACCGGCGGAGCGGCGGCCGCAACACTTGTGTTCAAGAATGCCAGGTACTCGGCCGGCTTACGCGTAAGTCCCGGAAAAGAAGCCAGCACGCGCGCCGCATCGTTGGACCCCGCGGGATCGTAAAGCACGTAATAGGGAATCGCGATCGTTCCGAATTTCCCTTCTTCCAGCTTTTGATTCGCTTGCGAAGCGGCATCCGTCCCGTCGGTATACAGGTCCACCAGAATCATTCCCTTCATCGCCGAAGCGATCTCGGGCCGTGTGAACATATTTGCCTTCATCCAGTGGCAATTAGTGCATGCATACCCGGTAAAGTTTACCAGGACGAGCTTTTTTTCCGCACGACCGCGCTCCAGCGCGCCGTTAAGATCGTTCTCCAGCCAGACCAGCTTCTCGCCCCCGACTCCTAAAGTGGAAGCGGCCTTCGCCATAGGCACGTATCCGTCCAGCTCGCCCAGCCCGGCACCGAAAATCCCCGGCACCAGTGAAATCGCGAAAATCAGAAACGCCATCCCGACTAGAAGGCGGCCCAGACTCACGTTATCGTCCTTCGATACGCCTTCCATTCGCACCAATCCCAGCAGGTAAAGTCCGGCCATCGCGAACAGCACGATCCATGCCGCCAGAAACCGTTCTCGCGTCAGGAAGCCCCATTGCAAAACCTGGTCGATGCTAGAGAGATACTTGAGCATCGCGGCTAGTATTACGAAGCCCATTACCACCTTGACTCGCGCCAGCCAGCCTCCACTTCGCGGCAGCTTCTTGAGGTACGCCGGAAAGAGCGCCAGGAGGAAAAAGGGCAGCGCCAGCCCCGTAGAAAAGCCTGCCATTCCGAGCAGGGGACGCGAGCCACCGCCCTGTACCGAGGCCGCCAGCAGCGTTCCCACAAACGGTCCCACACAGGCGAACGATGCCAGCGAGAAGGTCAGACCCATCACCAGGGTGCCCAGATAACCGCCCTTCTGCGACGCGCTATCGAGCTTCGTTAGGATCGACGACGGTATCGTGATTTCGAAAGCGCCCAGCAGGCTCAATCCGAAAACCAGGAAAATCAGCGTGATCAGCCCGTTCACCCACGGATTGGAACCGAGCTGCACCACTCCGAACGGGCCGAGCAGCGACGTCGCGATCAGCCCAAGCCCGGTAAAAAGCACGATAATCCCAAGGCAGAAGATCACCGCCTGAATGATAGTGTCCCGGCGCGTGACGTCCTTCTGATTCAGGAAGAAGGACATCGTGATGGGGATCATCGGAAACACGCACGGCGTGAAGATCGACGCCAGCCCGAATCCGAACGCCAGCAGCAGAAAGCCACCGATTGAAGAATCGCCGCCCGCCCCACGCGCAGGCGCAGCCGCCGGCGTGCCCCTAAATTCCGTGTATCCGGCCGGAACGGGGGGCAGGGAAGTCGATGCCGCGGGATCGACGGTCAACGTGGCCGAAGCGGCCCGAGTTACCGGCGGAATGCACACCGTGTCGCTGCACACCTGGTAACGCGGTTGAGCCGTGATCTCGTTCGCGCCGGAAGCTTTCGCGCCAAGGGTCAACTGCAGCAGAAAAACCGGCGAACCGGTGAACGTTTCGGTATCCGCGTTGAAGTTAGCGTCGAATTTCCGGTCCGGCGCGGGCTGGAAGATGCGGACCTTCTCAATCGATGAGTTGTCGGCCAACTTGATAGTCGTCGGAATCGGGCCTGGAGGCGTTGAGAGTGAGTAAAGATGCCACCCCGAATCGATCTGCGCAGTTAGCTTCGCGAGCACCTCGCGACCGGGAGCAGCTGTCGAGGGATCGAGCGCCAACGACCAGTGAACGTGATCCGATGGGCGGTTCGCGGTCGGCACTTGCGCCGCCAGTGCGATCGCAACGAAAACGGCGAGGCAAATGGTCCCCATCGGGCTCCTCACCGCATCGCGGCTTGCCCGCCCGCTACCAGGACTTTCAAGCCGTCCTCGATCTGCTGGTTGATTTGGCCTTGCGAAAATTCCGCCGCCACCCGAATCGCGTTCTTCATGGCATTGGCGTCGGAGCGGCCGTGACAGATAATGCATACGCCCTTCACGCCCAACAGCGGCGCGCCCCCGAATTCGGAATAGTCCACGCGCTTTTTGAAGTCCGTATAGGCCGCGCGCGAGAGAACGTAACCGATCTTGCGCGTGATGGTGGCTTCAAGCGATTCGCGCAGCATGCTCTTGATCATATCCACCAAGCCTTCGCTCACCTTCAGCGCAACGTTTCCAATGAAGCCATCGCAGACAATCACATCCGCAATGCCTGAATAGATATCGCGTCCTTCCACGTTGCCGATAAAATTCATGGGCAATGTCTTCAATAGCGGCGTCGCCGAGCGCGTCAGGTCGTTGCCCTTGTGCTCTTCTTCGCCGATCGAAAGCAGCCCCACGCGTGGGTTGAAGGTGTGTAGCACCAGGCGGGAATAGATCTCGCCCATCACCGCGAACTGCGCCAGCATTTCCGGCGAGCAATCCACATTCGCGCCGACGTCCACCACCACCACCGGCTTGCCCTTCAGCGTCGGAAACACGCCCGACAACGCTGGACGGTCCACGCCGGGCACTTTGCCCTGCACCATCTTGGCGATGGCCATGCACGCACCGGTGTTGCCCGCGGAGACGAAGCCCTGCGCCACGCCATGTTGAACCAAGCGCGAGGCCACATGCATCGAGCTATCTTTTTTGGACCGCGCCGCCTTGGCCGCGCTGTCCTCCATGGTGATATGTTCGCTCGCGTGCTGAATTTCGATGGGAAGATCGCGATAGCCGGGATGGTGCTCGAGTTCGGCCTCGATCACCTCTTTTTTCCCGACCAGGATTACTCTGACGTCAAGGTTCTTAACCGCCCGAATGGCGCCTTCCACTTCCGGTTTCGGAGCGTGGTCGCCGCCCAGAGCGTCTACCGCAATAGTGACCACCTACTCTCCGGCGACTTCGATGATCTCCCGGCCTTTGTACTGACCGCAGGTCGGGCAGACGCGGTGAGGAAGCTTTTGCGTGTGGCAGTTGGGGCATTCGGAGATGCCCACTTTCTTTAGATGATCGTGAGCGCGGCGTTTCCCGGTGCGCGCGGCTGAGTGTCTACGTTTCGGATTCGGCATTTCAGTTCCTCAAGAATAATTGCGTTGTTACTGCGAAATTGTCAATAGCGCTACAGGCTGCGCAGAGCGCTCCAGCGGTCGTCGGCGGGCACTTCCACGCACGCACACCCGCTCTCGTTGCGGTTCTTGCCGCACACGGCGCAGATGCCCAGGCACTCTTCCTTGCAGATGCGCTGCATTGGCAGTTGCAGCAGCACCTGTTCGGCCAAGATGTCGTTCAGCTCGATTCCCGCTCCCTGATAAAATCCAATCTCCGCCGCCGCCGCGTCGATCGCGATTTCGTCTTCATCGGCCACCTTCGCGGAGGGCTCGTAGAACAGATCGAAGGCTTGGTCGATCCCGTACTGGGCGGTTCCCAGGCAGCGATCACAATCCGCCTCCATGGTCACCGTCAACCGCCCCTTAATCCGCACCTCGCCATCGCTGTGCGGCAGCAAC